>JAYWEG010000075.1:0-2180 GCA_043779445.1 Bacteroidota bacterium | reverse complement strand
CTGAATTTTCTAAAAGTCCACAACTTCCTTTTGCTATTCGATTTCGTAGTATTGTAGATTCGTTATTTAATTGTGTTGTAACTGGAAGTATTATTGTTGAGGGATGATTAATTTCGTTCAATAAATTAGTTTGCAGAATAACAACTGGTCTCAACTTTCCTGCTTCTGTTCCAATTTGTGGGTTTAAGTCGGCTAACCAAATTTCAAATTGATTCATGTAAATTGTCTATTTGTTCAAATTCTCTTAAAACTGCCATGGAACTTTCTGAAACTAATTTCGATTCAAAATGTAATTTTTTTTGAAGAATTAGTCTTTTTTGTGCATTATTATAATACTCTATAGCATCATTTATATATCTATTTCTGGGTTTTTTTATGGAAATTAGAATATTTTCAGTTTCTCCAAAAATCGAATCATCTATTTTTAAGGATATAGTTTTCATATATTAAATTTTATATTACAAATGTATATCTTTTTTAGGTATACATGATGTTTTTTTATGTTATTTTAACTAATTACTCTTATGCTATTCTTCACTTTCTCTGCAATTTTTCTTGCCATTTTCATATCTTCATTTACAATCGTAACGTGACCCATTTTTCTGAAAGGTCGCGTTTCTCGCTTTCCGTAAATATGTGGAGTTACGCCATCAATTGCCATAATTTTTTCGATATTTTCGTAAATTACTGATCCTGAAAATCCTTCTTCTCCCACCAAATTTACCATAATTCCTGCAACTTTGCTGTCACAATTTCCCAAAGGAAGATTTAAAATGGCACGCAAATGATTTTCAAATTGCGATGTATAACTGGCTTCAATAGTATGATGACCCGAATTGTGTGGTCTTGGCGCCACTTCGTTAACCAAAATTTCATCCTCTTGAGTTTGAAACATTTCTACGGCTAATAATCCAACGTGATTAAACTTTTCTGAAACTTTCAAGGCAATTTCAATGGCTTTTTTAGCCACTTTTTCATCGATTCGGGCGGGACAAATTACATATTCTACTTGATTGGCTTCTGGGTGAAATTCCATTTCTACAACAGGATAATTTTTGATTTCGCCCGAAGAATTTCGAACTACAATAACCGATAATTCATTTTTAAAAGCAATCATTTCTTCAGCGATGCATTCTACATTCGGTAAATTTTCTAAATCTTCGATACTTCGAATAATTTTTACGCCATTTCCATCATATCCAAATTCGGTACATTTCCAGACAAAAGGAAAATTGATTTTTGATTGTTGATTAACGATTTTAGATTTTAGATTTTCGAGATTTGTAAATAATTCAAATTTAGAAGTTGGAATTCCATTTTTTACATAAAATTCTTTCTGGACACCTTTATTCTGGATTAATCGTAAGGTTTTTGGCGACGGAAAAACTTTTAAACCTTCGTTTTCTAGTTTTTCTAAAGCCTCAAGATTGACCAATTCGATTTCGAAAGTTAGAACATCGACCAGTTTTCCGAAATTATAAACGGTTTCAAAATCCATCAAGTTGCCTTGAAAAAATTTATTGCAAGCAATTTTGCAAGGAGCATCATTACTTGGATCAAGAATATAGGTTTGAATATCAAATTTTCTGGTTTCGGCTAACAACATTTTACCTAGTTGCCCACCGCCGAGAATTCCTAATTTAAAATCGGAAGAAAAGAAGTTCATTATAAATCTGTTTGCACAAAGATAGTATTTTGATTAAATTTAATTTGAAAACGGAATTATTTTTTAAATTTACAATCTCATTGATTATAATGTATATCAACAAAACAATTTTAAACGACCATCAAGGCAACGCACTTCGGCTTTCGAAAGTGCAACAACTTGATGGAGGCATAAAGTTTAAAGGTTTTTCAGCAAAATTTGTAATTTCTGGCGAAGAAACTTATTTTGTAAATAACAAAAAATTTGTACTTTGTGAAAACGAGTTTATTATTGGCAATAATTCAACAGAATCGACTATTTTAATTGATACAAAAATTCCATCTAAAGGTTTGTGTATTGATATTTCTGAGAAAATCATCAAAGATGTTATCAATTATACCTTTGACGAAAATCCTAAACTCGAAAATTTCTTATTTTCGGAAACATTATTTGTCAATAAATACAACAATCAAAATTCGACTTTAGGTAAAAATTTGAGTCAAATCGCTTCCGATTTTGATGTTTTAATGCTTTC
>JAYWEG010000074.1:0-2182 GCA_043779445.1 Bacteroidota bacterium | reverse complement strand
TTACTCGTTTGCATAGTAATGATGGTTTTATCTTTTACCAAAAACTTATCGTTAATTCCGTTATTAGGATTGGTTTCTTGTTGTTATTTGTTAACAGGAATGGCGGTTTCTAACTGGATGTGGTTTGGTTGTTGGTTGGTTATTGGTCTGGTTTTTTACTTTTTTTACGGATTTAAAAAGAGTAAGCTTAATACAAAAACAGCATAAATTTACTATCAAAAAAACCAAATAAATCCCGATTTATATTTGGATTTTTATGGAAATAAAATTCTTTCAATAGTCCAATATAATGCAATACAACCTATAATGCTTGATATTGGATAAACTATTCGTTCTTTATACCAGGATTTATTTGAAAACCATTTGGCGATAAAAAAATAAGCCAATAAAATAATTGTTATTTGTCCAAACTCTACACCCAAATTAAAAGATAAAAGCGATGAAAAAAAATCATTTTTCTGAATTCCAATTTCTAACAAGGCAGTCGCAAAACCAAATCCGTGAATTAATCCAAATCCGAAAATAATGAGCAATCTCCAAGAATTTACTTTTTGACTGACAATGTTTTCTATAGCAGTAAAAAGTATCGAAATAGCAATTAATGGTTCAATATAATTAGAATTTGGGATAATAAAACCTGCGGCTGCAAATCCCAAAGACAAACTATGCGCAACAGTAAAAACAGAGCATTGAATAACAACTGTTTTTAGTTTTGAATTTAAAAAAAAAATACTCAGAATAAACAAAATATGATCAAAACCTAAGGGAATTACGTGTGTAAAACCGAGTTGCATATATTTTATAATATTTTCGAAATTTAGCATCTTCTTCTAATTTATTTATCAGAAACACATCGAAAACCTATATGTTCCATTCCAGTATCGGCAGTTTCTTTCATTCTGCGCGCGTTTCTGTAACCCGAACAATAACCATCGTTACAAAGAAATGATCCACCTCGAAGAGTATGTTTTTCTGCATACACATCATCCGGATCGTAACTTTTTTGAGGACCTTTCGGATTTTTTATTCCGTTTGAAACGGTCGTATAATAATTAAAATCATATAAATC
The DNA here is from genome assembly GCA_043779445.1 of Bacteroidota bacterium. Taxonomy (GTDB): domain Bacteria; phylum Bacteroidota; class Bacteroidia; order Flavobacteriales; family Flavobacteriaceae; genus Flavobacterium. Next base: position 1,113 of record JAYWEG010000074.1, on the reverse strand, counting down.
ATTACACCATTCCCAAACATTTCCTGCCATGTCATACAAGCCATATCCATTGGCTTGAAACGATTTTACTGGCGCTGATTTCATGAATTTATCTGTCAATAAATTCGTTTTCGGAAAATCGCCTTGCCAACTATTGGCTTTTGATTTTCCAAGATTTATTGGTTCATTTCCCCAAGAATAAATTTTATTTTTCAATTTTCCACGAGCGGCAAATTCCCATTCGGCTTCGGTTGGCAATCTTTTTTTTGCCCATTTGCAGAAAGCCATTGCATCAAACCAAGAAACTTGAACAACGGGATAATTTCCTTTACCAATAACATTTGAATTCAATCCTGGTGGATGTTTCCAACTCGCACCTTTTTCCATTTTCCACCAATCTTGGTTCTCACTTGTAAACATGTTAAAAACTAACGATGCTGGCTGCAGATTTTCGTTGGATGGTTTTGGAGTATTTGGAGGTAATTGTTTTTTTAAATCTTCCCAATCAATAATTTTTTCGGCTGTAGTAATGTAATTTGTTGCTTCTACAAATTCAGCAAATTGTGCGTTAGTCACTTCAGTAACATCTATCCAAAAACTGGAAACTATTACTTTATGTTTTGGATATTCGTCTTTATTGGCTTGATTATTGTCGGCTCCCATATTGAAAGTTCCACCTTTTATAAAAACCATATTTTTATGTGGATTTATATTTTGACTTTCACAGAAATAGAAAAATAACAGCGTTAATATTGATATATAAGTTTTCACTAAAAATTATTCTTTAATAACTTTAAAAACCCTATTTTGATTGACAATTTTTACAAAATAAATTCCGTTTGATAAATACGAAAAATCTTTTTCTACAATATTTTTTCCTTCAAATATTTTTTCGCCTTTTATAGAATACAATTCAAAATTGTCATCATTTGAAGTTCGGTTTAAATTTATTTTAGTTGAAAAAGGGTTCTCAACAACATAAATTTCATTAGAATTTTCCAAAAATGAAGCAGTTGATAAAGTTGTACAATTAATTCCTGTTCCAACTAAATTTGCCATTTCTGAACAAAGATAATTGTAATTTGAAACATCAGTTGCTGACATTGTTGCGGTCAACAAATTCGTTGTTTCTGT
>JAYWEG010000073.1:0-13854 GCA_043779445.1 Bacteroidota bacterium | reverse complement strand
TGCATAAAGATTTCTAACTACATAAAAAGTTTCGTTATTTCTTTTTTCAATATTATCATCTTTTACATCTATTCTATATACTACAGTATCTTTATCGTAATCAATTACTGGTATATTCTTTTGTACTAACTCTTTTATATTATTATTCCTATTACAAGAAATAAAAATTAATGAAATAATTGTGAGTAAAATAAAATTACTATTTGTTTTTCTTGCAGTTTTCATAATTCATTGCTAGTTTAAAATAACTTGTATATAGGATTCTTTTGTCTAAACCATTTATATTATTTAATTCGGTTTCGTCATTTAAAGCTTTAGGACGATTAATGGCTGCCGAAACTTTATTTGAATCATCATTATCGGCATATGTATTGATTTTTAATTTATCCCAATACCATGCTGAACCTTGACAAGCTATTTTCATAGATTTAGCTACTTTAGGAACAAACTCAATCAATTCTTCATCTGTGGGTACTTTACCACTTCCAATTTTGTAAAGTTCTTTATAATTATAATCATGAGTTAGTTGCAAAAATCCTCGACCTCTATAAAACTCTCCACCACTGATATTGGAAACATTAGGTTCTGTTTCATAAGTTTTTCTAAATTGTTGGGTTTCCAAATATGCCTGTGCTAAAAAATGAACTTTTCTAATACATGTACTTATTTTATAATTTCTAAATGATTTATTTAACTCTTTTGCAAAATCATCATAATTTGTTTCTTTACTATCTAATTGCTCTGTTTGAGTTAAAAAAAATATTTTATCTTTAACATCCTTGAAATCATACATCATAAAATCTAACATAACTTTATCAATGCTTTTTCTTATTGGTTTACCGTCTTTATCATTTGGAATTTCACCTTGTTTGTCCTCATAAATAAAATTTCCTTTTTCATCTCTTTTAGCTTTGTCTTTTGAGATTAATTCATTTTTTCTTAAATAAACTACAATATCTTTTAGTTCTTCAACGGTAAAATCCCTATCACAATAACATGTTTTTACTTTTTCAATTACTGGTTTCACAAATTTAAGCGGAAATTCTTCCGTTTCACCCGAAACACCATCGCAAGTAATTGTGGCTTGAAATAAAAAGCCATCCTGCCAATTGTATCTATCAAGCTCTTTGTCTTTATTAAATGACACTGGTATCTGCTGTTCTTTAACGTTTTTTAAAGGGACAATTTTATTGACTGCAACTTCATTTGTAGCATTCATTTCTTGAACAAAAACTTTTGCGTTGAATTTTGTTAAATTGGTTTGTGTAACGACAAAACTCAAGTTTATAACTTTTTCGTCAATAGTGCTAGAAATATATTTTATTGTAATATTTTTTTGCTGTAGGTTTACGATATCTCTTGAACTTCCTAATCCTAATGCTTTAATTTTAGGAATTCCTAGTGCTTGTATTTTATTCATTTTTTATAAATATTTAAGTTTTTTAAAAATGAAATGGTAGTGATTACAACCACCATTTCTTGTTAAAAATTAGTCTAAAGTACTAGGGTCAATACTGCGTGACAATTGTATATCTCGACTATCAAAACTCGATTCATTTACCAACTCACTAGGGTTTTCGCATTTGCTAGGATCGCTTTCTGGGAAAATTGGCAACGCTTGGTCTACTGCTAATCCTGTAGATTTGTCTTGCAGGATGGTGAGCGTGGTTGGCAATTTTGAAATCCAATATTTGCCCTGTGCCGTGCCTAGTGGTTTGCGCATTTCGTCTACGATACTCATATACATTGGGTCGCCAATTACTGGAACTTCGCCACCATTCCAAATGAGACCTATTTCAATAAAAAGTTGGACTGCGTTTTCAAAGCCTGGTCTCACAGTTGCAATTACTCTTGCCATGCCTGCTTGTAGGAAACTTCTAAAAAGCGGATCTACAGATTCTGACATGTACATTTCTTGACTGATAACTCGGATTTAGTTTAAATTTTATTTGTGGATGAATTAAATACTTCCATTATCGAGTTATCTAACATATTCGACAATTTTAGTTCCGTTTTTTAATTCAACAATATATTCATTTTTAATCAAACCGTTATTATTTAAGAAATAAGTTCTTTTATAATCTCCAGTTGTTCCACCAGAATGTTTATATATAATCAATTCGTTTTTTCCGTCTTTATTAGTGTCAAAGATTGAATCCTTAATATATGAAGGATCAGATATGTCTCTTTCAAAGAATTTGACAAAACCTTTTTTGTTTTTTTTAAACCAAATGTAAGAATCTCCAATGCCTTGATCTTTTAAAATTAAATATTTATGATTGTTTTTAAAAATATCTCCATATTTACAAACAATATATCTTGGTAAAGGGTTAGTAATTGAATCTTTATAATCCAAATCATCTATAAGTTTATCAAGTGTTAAACTGTCATTAAGTTTTTCAGAAATTTTATAATTCATCAAAAACTTGTATAAATCAAAATTTATATTTGAACTGTTTTTTTTGGCTTTTGAACATGAAAGTATAAACACTAAAATTGTAAAGCACATAATGATTTTTCTAATCATCGGTTTTGGTTTTATTTGGTATAACATTCTCGAAATCTGGATGGACTTTTATAAAAGTGGTTGCGTATATGAATTGATTTACTTCGTCTCCATCATAATATGGATAATAACCATTTTTTCTTTTAATATTCACCCCTGAGTAAGCAGCGGTCGTAATATATTCATATTCCCATTTTCGTCTTAAATATTTAGTGTCTTTTTTCTTATTATCTTGCCAGAACTCTTTTCCTTCATTTTTGTTGTCTTTTAAGCCATAGACATCGTGAGAATCTTTTGAAAATTTTAATCCGTCTTTCCATTTTGCTTTTTTTATATCAATACCGTCCCAACCAGTTGCCCCGTTAGAATAATCAAAACCATTATTTATTTCATTAATTACACCAGATATTGCTAATTTCATTTTCGAGTTTAAATTTCTATCTTTTTCGTTTATAAAATTTTTATAATTTTGATCTCCCGCGGCATATACTTTGTTTTCTTGAATTGCTTCTCTGTAGTTAATTTCTCTTTTTTTATCCTCCTTTATTTTATCTTTATAATTACCAATTGCATTTGCAAAAGCGTAAACTTCTTCTTTTATTATTACTTCATAACCCATAAGACTTTCGCCAAAAATTGTTGCGGAAAAATGAAGAAACTCATCATTCTCAATTTCTAATCTAATAGGCGACAAAAATTCTTGCCATTTTTTCTTACTTTTTTTATCTTCTCTATCACTTTTTTTGGAACAAACAACTACTTCCTTTGAGGTTCTATAACTACCTAAAAAAGTTCCATCGTATAAATAATAATAACCATTTGCGCTATTTCTTTTAGTTTCAAATAAGGTATGATCAATAAAATCGATATCTTCGATAGTACTTAAATAATCTTCTTGTAAAGAAAAAATTTCAATTTTTTGTTTTAAAGTTCCTTTTGGTAATCTTAATGCTACTGGTTTCATAATGTTTATATTTTTAATAAAAAGCATAGCGATTATTCAATCGCTATGCTTTTTAAATTTAATCTTTAGGAAGTGTACTTGGTTGTCCTATTAAAATTCCTAATGAAATATCTCTCCCATCAAAACTCGATTCATTAACCAACTCACTAGGATTTTCGCATTTGCTAGGATCGCTTTCTGGGAAAATTGGTAGGGCTTGGTTTACCGCTAATCCTGTGGATTTGTCTTGCAAAATAGTTAGTGTGGTTGGTAATTTTGAAATCCAATATTTGCCTTGTGCCGTGCCTAGTGGTTTGCGCATTTCGTCAACGATACTCATATACATTGGGACGCCAATTACTGATTGCAAAGTAGCGTTATTCGAAACCTAATTCTCACCAAGTTACTAATTGTTGTTTGGTAAACATATTGGCTCTTTTAAATCAAACATCATTTCATTAGTTATATATATCACTTTTGAATCATTAAATTTTGTTTCACAATTAACATTTATTGTGTCATAACAATAGCCCATTTTTTCTTTATTAACATCATTAACTACTGTATTTATTCTTTCTCTTTTTATTAATTCCCATTTGACACCTTTTCTAGCAAAATTCAAAATATTTTGTTTGTAACCACCTTCAAGATTAGGCTCGTCAAATATAATTTTCAAACAAGTTCTAACTTCATCTTTTTCGTGTACCCAACCTGTTTCAAGTTTAATTTTGCCCTCTCTAATACCATAGGAAGTTGTTTTTTTGTTTCCAACTTGTTGATTTAATGTTAATAGGATAGGATCATACCAGATGCAAAACTCTTTAAATGTGTTTTTATTAGTTTTAATACTTACTGTTGTTTCAAGCCTTACATCATAAAGACTTTTTATTTTTTTTTTATTATCCTCACAAAATTTTATAGCTTCATTTTTATTTTTAAAACCGCCTTCAAAACATTTATCTAATACATAAATATTTTTTGAAACCATAACTTCACATTTGTTATGATTGTCAGTTTTATATAAAGTTGTATCGGATTTATAATCAAGTATTTCTAATTTATAAATCAATTTATCTGAATCAATATCAATTTCAGAAACAGAATTAGTTTTATTATTACAAGAAATAACAAAACAAATAATAAAAATAATAAGTAAAAGTTTATTTACAGTTTTCATAATCAAAAATTTGTTTTAATAAATCAAAATATTTTTCTCGATCAGGTATGCCGTTCATTTCATCGTATTTTTTATCAATTAATGACTTTGGACGATTTATACAAGCTGAAACATTTAACACAGAAATTTCTTCATTAAAATATTCTTTGATTTTACTTTGCTTTAAGTACCAAGAAGAAGTCAATTTAGCGAAATCTAATTCTTTGGCAACTTTAGAAACCACAAATTCTAATTCAGTATCTGATGGAATTTTTTTATAGGTTTTTTCGTAAAAAGATTTATAATTTGACTTTGAAGTTATCATAATTAAACCTCGACCTCTATAAAAATCTTCCCCAGATTTTTTCGCACTAGCATCAGCCTCATAGCAACTTCCTAATCGTTCTGTCTCATGATATATTTGACTAAATATATGAATTTTATTTATACAATTTTTAGCATCTAGTTCTTTAAAAATAAAATTTAATGCTTCAACTAATTTTTCATAAGACTTATCTATTTCATTTAAGTTCTCGCTTCTGTTCAAATAAAATAATCTACCTTCAATTATTTTATTATCGTTGGCAATTTCATCATAGATAGCAATCTTTTTATCAACCAAATATAGTTTTTCTGCATCTGTTGGTCTTCGTCCTCTATCTGTACTTGGTATTATTTGGTTATTCTTATCTAAATATTGTCTGTTTCCATTTTTATCTGGGGGGTTAAATTTTATAATCCTAATATCTTTTTTTCTCAACTGCGTCACAATATATTTTAAATCATCGGCTGTCCAAGTTGCTTTTTTGCAAAGACATTTTTCAACATTTTTGTAATCTTCTTTATTTTTAGAATTACTCAAACTAAAAACTGCGCTTTCTGCCGAAAATCCATTGCAAGAAATTGTTGCTTTAAATGTGTTGCCATCATCTAAAATAAATTCTGTAAAATTCGTGTTTTTGTTAAACGATGTAGTTACAATATTTATACTATTAGATTTTAGTGTTAAACTATTTTTTAAAACCTTGTCACTAAAAAATTCATCAATTTCTTCAACAAAAATTGTTGCGTTTGCGTTTTTTAAAACTGGTGTTGTTACTTCAAAAACTAAAATGTGTTTTTCTTTATCTTTATTATGCGATTTGAATTTTATTGAAAGGGTTTTTTGTTGTGACTTTGTGCCATAAACGTCTATATCGGCTAGTCCAATTCCAGAGAGATTTCTGATTCCTATGTTGCCCATTGTCTTTTCATGTTTTATTTAGACAGTTAATACTTGATTTAAATGTAAGTAGTATTGGATACTACTTACATTATTGAAATTTATTTTATAATTGTACTTGGCAATGTAGTAGTATCCTTTCCGCCTTGTAAATGAATATCTCTACCATCAAAACTCGATTCATTTACCAACTCACTAGGGTTTTCGCATTTGCTAGGATCGCTTTCTGGGAAAATTGGTAAGGCTTGGTCTACCGCTAATCCTGTGGATTTGTCTTGCAAAATAGTTAGTGTGGTTGGTAATTTCGAAATCCAATACTTACCTTGTGCCGTACCTAGTGGTTTGCGCATTTCGTCTACGATACTCATATACATTGGGTCGCCAATTACTGGAACTTCGCCACCATTCCAAATGAGACCCGTTTCAATAAAAAGTTGTACCGCGTTTTCAAAACCTGGTCTCACTGTGGCTATGACTCTTGCCATACCTGCTTGCAGGAAACTTCTAAACAAGGGATCCATACTTTCTGACATGTACATTTCTTGCCACTTTTCACGGTTTGCCCAGTAATACGGATAAAAAGTATAATCCATAATTTCCCACTCAAAGGCTTGTTCCATAAATTTTGCCAAGGCGGTGTATTTGTCTAAATCACCATTTAGCGTCACTGCAAAATCTTCCATTTTATCACCTATTGTATAACTTTGCCCTATTGTTTTAGTTGATAAATAGTCTTGTAGCAAATAGGCGATGCAGTTGTGTTTTAGTACATCTTGTTCCATGTAGCGATAAAACTTTCCTAATTTGTCCTTTTGGGAATCTTCTTTTTTCTTTTGCTCTTCGTCTAGTTTTGCTTGTTCGTCTTGAAAAGCCTTGTATGCAGCATCATAGGCTTTGATTATGGCATTGAAGTTTTCTGTTTTCCATTTTAACATATATTCGTCAGAAAGTTCACAATCTACAATAAAGACAAAATTACAAGAATCTAAATAATTAAATCCTCGATATTCATATGGATATGACCCTGTAATATTTAGTCCTCCAGAAGTGTAGCTACTATCAAAAGAATCATATCCAGCATTTGGCAACTGTAAACTTCCTCCATGAAAATTACTTACAGTTAAATATCCAAATTGATAACCGTAATTCACTTTTATTTGTTTGGCTGCATAATTTTGAGGTATCCCAATATTATAAATTCTACTTCCACCATCCCCTGCTAAATTAATGTAAAACCTATCCGTTACAAATTGTGTTTTTTCTTGAGTCAATTCGGTTAACTCTACTTTATAAATTTCAGCCCAATGTTGTAATAACACTTTTGAAGCTGTTATTGCATCGGGCATTTTCCAAATAAAATCTGCTTTTCTTGGATCTGTTGGTGCGGTTAAAATTTGACCTTTTGCAACAGTTAATGCCAGTCGATGCAATCGTGCAGGTTCTGGAATCATAAATTCAAACATGGTTCGAATACCATAATTGTAAATCTGGTTTTTGTATTTGATATCAATCCATCGATATACTCCTGTAATGTGTTTGGGTTGTGCGGCTTCGGCATTGTTTGTAACTGTTACTTTGCCCCGATTGTCAAATTCATGCACATTAGTTTCGGTATATTCTTTAATAATTTTTTGAACCCGCTCCTCAGAAACTTTAGTAAGCACCCTTTCCATGGCTCTTTCTGTAATTTCTTGCGATTTCATCACAGCTTGTCGCGTGCTGTCTTGTTGAGCCGTATTATTAGCATATTCTGAACCAATTTCAAATTTATGAGTAAGACCACTGTCATAGTTATAACGTGTGTGTGCAGAAATGGCTTGCTGTCTGCTCAATTCTCTTGCCACTTCGCTTTGCATGTCGCTTCTTGAGGTTTTGCTGGTATCAGAAATTTTTTCGGTTTCTTGAGATTTAGACGTAGTATCTGTAATTTCGGAGTATTCTCTGGAAACAGAAGATTTATGCCTGAGTTCGCTCGCCATGACATTTTCGATATTAGAAACTAAACCTGGAACATAAGCATGAACGGTTTGTACCACTTTGAGATAATCTGCAACTCCAACCCTTTTGATACCAAAGTTTTTTCTATTTGATGCATCTGCTGGAAGTGAAATTTTCAAAGCAAGCATTCCGGTTAAAGTTGACCCAATAAAGACTTTTGACAATTCCATGAAGGCCTCTTTTCCATTGCCAAAAAAGATTTCTACTCTAAAATTATTTATAATTTGGAATAAATCAACCAAACAATATGGTAATGTAACTTTATTATCTAATACTTGTAGGTTACTGAAATTCTCTTCGATATGACCACTATCCGTATCTGCAATTACTTTGGCATTGACCACGTTCCAAGAGGAGTTTTCTACCTCAAAAGAGAACATCACAAAACCTGAAGTAAACAAACCAAACCAATCATATTCATAAGCAATTGCAGTAAGTGAATAGGTTAATGGTGTTCTTGAACTATTTTGAGCCACCGGCACCGAGGCACCACCAATATTAATATATTGTTCTTGAACAAATGGAGCATTTTGTAGCGTCGTTTGAATTTGTGTAGAAATTTGATTGTCTATTTCATCGACAGCATTACTATAGTTTTCTATGGTATCATTTATTTCAAATACTTTACCTTTAAATTGAATTTGAGTTTCAGAAAGTGTGATTTTTTTGTCTTTCGAATTGGCTTTAGGAACTTTATTTTGAACTTTACTGGAGAACAAATTCAAAAATCGGTTAAACGATTCGTTTGAAAGTTTATCTTTTAAATCTTTTATATTGATTTCTTTTTTATAAGCAAACTCAAACGGGGGAATGTCTATTTCTGGAAGTTTATCTTTTAATAAAGCATTTTTAGCTTTTTGATCTTTTTCTTCAACTTGACTTTCAAACTCTTTACGCTTTTTTTCGTATTCATCTATTATGGGCTGATATTTCTTTTTATAGTCTGCATAAGCCTCATCATAGGCTTTGTTTCTTAGTTTATAAAAAGATTTTTCAAGTTGTTTTAATTCAACATTCAATTTAATTAGGCTTTCTTTTTTGTACAGTGCCTCTTGCACCACTAAGTCTGTTTTGGCTTCGTTTGTTAGCCTTTGTGCAGTAAAAGGGCTCAATGAATTAGTACGTTCGCCAGCAGTAATAACTTCAGAACTATCTTCTATAAAAAGATGTTTTGGCAATACAATTTTTGCATCCAAAGCATTTTCTAGAGGTTTTTCTCCATTTGTTTTAATTATATCCTCGTCTATTTCAGTATTTTGAGCAAATCCAGTATGAATGGCTTTTAGAATATGACTAATAGCTTCTTTTACATAAAAATCTTTTTGAGTTACCACTTGGTATATAAGATTGTCCCATAAAATTGTCAATTCTGTTATTCCTGCTTTGCTGAGTTCTTTGTTTTTTAGATCAATGAGTTTTGCGTAATATTCTTTTGTATATCTCCAATCCTCTTCATTTAAAGTTTCTTTTTTTGAAATTTTTCTACCAATGATGAGTAATTTTCCAAAAGAGCCAGATTCAATTTCGGTTTCGGTTGCAAAATCAGTAGTGTTTGTAGTAGATGTCACACTTGTTAGAATGTTCATTCTTGAGGATTGAATTACGCTAGTATTCACCGCTTCATCAAAAATCCCTGTAACTCCTTTTGGTCTTTGAATAAAACCAAGGTTTCTTGTTTTAATTTCAGTAAGTTGAGGATTTCTCAAACTTACCATCCTAAAAAGCGTTTGTGACGCATCGTTGTTTGTTGACATATTTTGTGGGATTATTTAATAAGATTATTCTATAATTTTTTACTGCAAATTTTATACCAAATTTGATGTAATTTAGAGCGAATATTAGTTAATTTGTAAATCTCTCAATACTAGGATTTTAAAACTCATTTCAAACATTTCTCATCTCACCGAGCACATTTCATTCTCACGGAGCATATTTGATATCTCACGGAGCACATTTCTTATCTCACTAAGCATATTTCTTATCTCACTAAGAACATTTCTTATCTCACCAAGCATATTTCTTATCTCACCGAGCATATTTCTTATCTCCCTTTGCTTTTTAGTAAATTCTAAAACAATAAAATGAAAATGAAAAAATAAAAAAATCTGTAATCAAAAATAGCGACTATTTTTGATTACAGATTTATATTAATTTCTGTGTTCAACTATTTTAAACTTTTTAAACCTCTTAAACTTTTAAACTATTTTGTTACTCAAACTTCGATTTCACTTCTTGTTTTGGCCAAGTGTTGTTTGTTACATCAATATCTGCTGTTTCTAGTTTTGGGTCAATTGTAATTTTTTTAACCACTTTTTGAGTTGCAAAAACTCTAGAAACCTCATTGTCATTCATTCTCCAAATTTGTGCAGGAAATGTTTGATTCATGGTGGTATCGTCTTCGAAAGTAAGTTCCACAATAATTGGCATGACCAATCCGCCTGGTTTGTTGAACGTTACTTCGTAGAAATATTTTGGAGTTTCGAGTTTGGCTCTTTCTGTTTCAGAAAATTTAGTCGTAACATATTCGTCCAATGTTTTAATATCTTTGATATTCAATGGCTTTTTTAAATTTAAGGTTGCTCCCTCGCTCCCATCGGCAACCATAAATACTTTTGGACCCGTTGTTGCAAAACGATTTCGTCTATTAATTTCGGGGGCTTTGTACCCAACTGGAATTTCATTACTCACAAAATATTGCTTTACTTCTTTGATTCCGATATCATTGAAATCTGTGGAATAAAACCAACCTCTCCAATACCAATCCAAGTCTACGGCAGAAGCATCTTCCATAGTTCTGAAAAAATCTTCGGGAGTTGGATGCTTGAATTTCCAACGATTTGCATAGGTTTTGAAAGCATAATCGAACAATTCTCGTCCCATAATGGTTTCACGCAAAATATTTAATCCCGTTGCAGGCTTTCCATAAGCATTATTCCCAAATTGCTTTATGGATTCCGAATTTGACATGATTGGTTCCAATCCGTTTTGATTGCCACTCATGTAAGGAACAATCAATTTTGCTGGGCCACGACGCGACGGAAACTTCGATTCAGTCCATTCGCTTTCTGCCATATATTGCATAAAAGTATTGAGACCCTCGTCCATCCAAGTCCATTGACGCTCATCGGAATTGACAATCATCGGAAAATAATTGTGTCCAACTTCGTGAATAATCACGCCTAACATTCCGTACTTTACCTCATCGGAATAGGTTCCATCGGCTTCTGGGCGACCAAAATTCCAACAAATCATTGGATATTCCATGCCTTGATCTTGCGCATTTACAGAAACCGCTTTTGGATACGGAAAATCAAAAGTATGGCTGGAATACGATTTTAGCGTATGCGCTACTGCCATAGTTGAAAATTTTTCCCATAACGGGTTTCCTTCTTTTGGATAAAGTGAAACGGCCATGACTGTTTTTGATGCCATTTTCACGGCCATCATATCTAAAATAAATTTTCTTGAAGTCGAAATTCCAAAATCGCGAACGTTTTCTGCTCTAAATTTCCATGTTTTCTTTTTATCAGAAAACCCTTTTTCTGTTTCGGTTGCTTCAGCTTGTGTGACAATTACTACAGGCTTATCAAAAGATAATTGTGCTTTTGCATAACGATTTACTTGCTCTGGCGAGAAAACTTCGGCACGGTTCATTAAGTTTCCAGTGGCTTCCATGACATGATCTGCAGGAACTGTAATGTTTACTTCGAAATTTCCAAAAGGCAAAGCAAATTCTCCGCTTCCCCAAAATTGCATATTTTGCCATCCTTCGACATCGTTGTAAACCGCCATTCTTGGATAGAATTGCGCTAAAACATACAAACGATTTCCGTCTTTAAATTGTTCATAACCTGATCTTCCGCCATCAATCATATAGTCATTGATATTGTACCACCATTTGATGTTCATCACAAATTTTTCGCCTTTTGCTAATGGTTTTTCGAGATTAATGCGCATCATGGTTTCGTTTATTGTGTACGAAATTGCTTTTCCGGAAGCATCTTTTACATAATCGAGTTTGAATCCTCCATCGAATTTTTCTTCCATGTAGGTTCTAGAAAAACCTGCTGCGCTAATGGCCGGCTCAATTTTAGAATCTCTAACCAAAGGTGTTTTAGAAGTTTTTGCCATCATGTTTTGATCCAATTGTATCCAAAGATATTCTAAAGATTCCTTTGCGTTGTTGGTATATGTGATGGTTTCAGTTCCATATAATTTTTTATTTTTATCGTCCAACTCGATGTCCATTTTGTAATCGGCTTGTTGCTGATAATATTCTGGACCTGGCGCACCCGATGCCGTTCTGTACATATTTGGCGTAGCAAATTCATTATACATTTGTCTGAACTTATTCACATCGTTGTGACCCAATTCTTTGGTTTTTGGAGTTTCTTTTGTTTCTTGTGCAAAAAATGTAGCTGTAAAGGCAAAAAACAGAATGGAAGTTATTTTTTTCATGGTTTATTTGTAATTTCTGACGGTAAAAGTACCGATTTATTTTATGGTTTCAAAACTCCTTTTATAGTGCTTGTCGTTAACAATAGAGTTTCTTTTTTTTTGTAAAATGTGGTTTGAATAATGTTTTGTTGATCCGCATTCAAATCTAACAAACAGGTATTTTGAATTTCGAATGTTTTGATGCTTGAAATATCTTTTACGTTGTAATAACTTATCAAAACATTAGTTTCGATTTCATTAGTCAAAAATTTGATCGACTTTTTTTGACCATTTATTTTTATCGAAAGATTTTCAGAAATATATTTTTTCATCAAAACTAAATCTTCTGGAGTTTCTGCGGTTTCTCCAAGATGTGTTTTTTGATTGTATTTTTTGAATAATACAGTGTTCAAATCATCGACAAAAATTCGAGAAGTTATTTCTAATCGCTTACTTTTCTGATTGAAATTAATTTGATAAATCGAAACAAAGAATTTATGAATTTCGAAAGAACAAAAACCAACACAAATTAAAAATAAAAAAAAACATAAAATTGATTTTTTCATCTAACTGCCTTTTTGAATTTGTTTAAATTCTTTATTTCTGTTGTATAAAAAATCCATTAAGTATAATAAGTTTTCGGTTCTGGAAATAATTTTTGCTTTATGATCAATTTCACAAAAAAGCAAGAACAAGGCAATTTCATTATCTTTCAGTTTCAAAGAATCTCGAAAATAGGAATACTTTACTCTGTTTAATGTTGTTTCGGTAAAACTGGGCTCAGTTACTTTTGGGTTTTTCTTTTTAAACAATTTCAAAATGCCTTTAAAAAGTCTCACGGCGTCTACACCTGGAGTTTTACCATCATAGACATTTGTTGTTTTGGGCGAAGATTGCGCATCGTCAAAATATTGCTTATCAACATATTTTTGAGTATTTTCTGAAATTTGAGTGATTTTTTTATTAGATATAACAACCTCCTCTAACTGATTTATGAATTGTTGCAACCTAACAGAATAAACTTTTTCATCAAAAACAGTTTTTGGAAGTACTATTTTTTTTGTTTTAAATTGAATGCTAGAAAACGAAATGGTATCTCCAGGCAAAGCATAAACATCAAAAAAGCCTTCGGTTTTTGACATTGTTCCAACTCTTGAATTCAAATTAAAAATAATAATGTTTTGAACTTTTATAGAATCATTAACCAATTGACCACGAAACAGTTTTACACCATCTGTTTGAGTAAAACCGGCATGTACTGTAAAAAAAAATAGAGTCAGAAGAAATTTTTTCATGAATTATGTAAATATTGTTCAAATTTACGATTTTATTTATTTAATTTCTTGTAGATTATTAAATTCTATTGCCAAAGATATTATTCTAAAATTGATTAATGTTTTATTTTTAGATTTCAAATAAGAAATTAATTTGTCGTCATAAATTACATAATATTGAAATGCTTTGATGTATTCTTTTGCAATCTTTAATTTTTCTTCGTAATAATTATCTTCATACAAATCCGAAACTTTCGCTAACAGTATTTCTTTACGTTCTACTGACAACTCTGCTTTTAGTTTTTTTGTTCGACCAGA
>JAYWEG010000072.1:0-13972 GCA_043779445.1 Bacteroidota bacterium | reverse complement strand
TTAAACTCCATTTACTCTTTCCTAAAATTAAAAATAATTGAATCAAAAAAATGATATAAAAAAAACCGTCTCAAATTTTGTAATGAGACGGCTTCTTTATATGTTAACGATTTGCGAATAATTTGGAAACATATTTTCCAATAACATCAAATTCTAGATTTATTTTTGTACCAACTTCAAAATCTTTAAAGTTTGTATGTTCATAGGTATAAGGTATAATTGCAACGCTAAACTCATTTTTTTTAGAATTTACAACAGTCAAACTCACACCATTTACTGTTATTGAACCTTTTTCGATAGTTATATTACTAATATTTTCGTCGTATTCAAAAGTATAATACCAACTTCCGTTGGCTTCTTCTACAAATTTGCATGTTCCTATTTGATCTACGTGACCTTGAACAATATGGCCATCGAGTCGATCTCCTAATTTCATGGCACGTTCTAAGTTAATTAAATCTCCTTTTTTCCAATTCCCTAAATTTGTTTTTTCGATCGTTTCGCGAATTGCCGTTACAGTATATTCATCGGTTTTAAGATCTATAACTGTCAAACAAACCCCATTGTGTGCCACACTTTGATCAATTTTTAATTCTTTTGTGATAGCAGCATTAATGGTAATATGTACATTATCGCCGTCTTTTCTAATTTCTTGAACTGTGCCAAGTGTTTCTATAATTCCTGTGAACATTTTGATTTTATTTTACTAAATTTGCACGACAAAATTAGTGATAAATAACGTTAAGACCTTATGAAAAAAGCAGAAAATATAATCGTTGGAATATCCATTGGAGATTTGAATGGAATAGGAAGCGAAGTTGTTTTAAAAACTTTCGAAGATTCTCGAATGCTAGAAATGTGTACCCCCGTTATTTTTGCTAATGTAAAAGTGTTGTCGTTTGTTAAAAAAACGTTTGAATCGACATCAATGCTTCATGGAATAGACACATTAGACCAAATAGTTTTAGGAAAAATAAATGTTTTGAATCTTTGGCGTGAAGGTTTTGATCTGAACTTTGGCGAAAACAACGAAACTGTAGGTAAATATGCTATAAAATCATTTGTCGCTGCCACAAAAGCACTAAAAGAAGGGGCAATCGATGTACTAGTAACTGCTCCAATAAATAAATACAACATTCAATCCGAGGAATTCAAATTTCCGGGTCATACCGATTATCTAGATAAAGAGCTGCAGGGAAATGCACTAATGTTTATGATAAACGGAAATTTGAAAGTTGGTTTGCTAACAGATCACGTTCCAGTAAACGAAGTTGCAAAACTTTTAACAGAAAAACTTATAATACAAAAAATCGAAACAATAAAGCATTCTTTGATTCAGGATTTTAGTATAAACAAACCAAAAATTGCAGTTCTAGGGCTCAATCCACACGCAGGCGACGGAGGAATTATAGGGAAAGAAGACGAAGAAATCATCAAACCAACAATCAAAAAACTATTCGAAAAAGGCACCTTAGTTTTTGGACCTTTCCCAGCCGATGGTTTTTTTGGAAGCAATCAATACGAAAAATACGATGCAGTAATTGCTACTTATCACGATCAAGGTTTAATTCCGTTCAAAACATTGTCGTTTGGTAATGGAGTAAATTACACGGCTGGTTTAGATAAAATTAGAACATCTCCAGATCATGGAACCGCATATGACATTGCTGGAAAGGGAATTGCAGACCACAATTCGTTCAAAGAAGCAGTTTATTTAGCAATTGATATCTATCATTCGAGAAATCAGTACAAAGAAATTAGTCGTGACCCTATGAAAACAAAGGAAAAACCTGAAGAACGAAATAATCGATAAAAAAATGTGCTCAACACTTTTGAATATCTAATTATTTTATATCTTTGCACTCCCTAAGTTATAGGAAAATTTATTGTTATGAATCAACTAAAAGATTTTTTAATTCCTTTCGTAGGATTAAAGTTAGGAAAACATAGTTTTGAATATCAAATAAATAACACGTTCTTTGAAAACTTTGATTATAATGAATATGATAATTCAGAAATCAAAGTAAATTTAGTTTTTGATAAAAAAAGTACACATTTTGAACTCAACTTCAAGCAAAAAGGTTTCGTAAATGTTCCCTGCGATGCAACTGGAGAAATGTTTAATTTACCAATCAAAGGAAAAATTAGACTTATCGTTCAATTTGGGGAAGAGTTTAATAATGATAATGAAGAATTATTAATTCTACCTCACGGAGAATTTCAAATAAATATTTCTCAATATATATATGAACTGATAGTACTTTCAGTGCCGCAAAGACGAGTTCATCCTGGAATAAAAGATGGAACTTTACAAAGTGAAGCATTGGATAAATTAAAAGAATTACAAGTAAAAGAAGTTAAAAAAGAGCATAAACAACAAGAAGATACTGACCCACGTTGGGACAAATTAAAAAAACTATTAACGGATAAATAATATAGTAAAATGGCGCATCCTAAGAGAAAAATCTCCAAATCAAGAAGAGATAAAAGAAGAACACATTACAAAGCAACAGTTGCTCAAATTGCAACTTGTCCAATAACGGGAGAAGCTCATTTATACCACAGAGCCTACTGGCACGAGGGTAAAATGTACTATAGAGGACAAGTAGTTATAGATAAATCGGCAGTTGCTCTTGCATAGTACTTTTAAGTAAAACAAATAGAACTCTCACGTTGTGGGAGTTTTTTTTATTGTTTTAAACTTTCAGTTTAAATTTTAGACATCAGGTTACTTTAGAATAAAAATTTTTTGTAATTTCCACCTCTTTTCAAATATCTTTTTTTGATAAGACTATAAATGAATATTATGAATAAAATAACAGCAGCAATAACAGCAGTTGGAGGATATGTTCCAGACTTCGTTCTCTCTAACGAAGTTTTAGAAACCTTGGTTGATACCAATGATGAGTGGATTACCACACGAACTGGCATCAAAGAACGAAGATTACTCAAAGAAAAAGGAAAAGGAACTTCATTTTTAGCCATAAAAGCAGCACAAAATTTACTTTCTAAAAACAATATCGACCCAAAAGAAATAGATTTATTAATCATGGCAACCACAACTCCAGACATGCTAGTAGCAAGTACGGGTGTTTACGTTGCGACTCAAATTGGAGCAGTAAACGCTTTTGCTTATGATTTGCAAGCTGCATGTTCCAGTTTTTTATTCGGAATGTCTACTGCGGCCGCCTACATTCAATCTGGACGATACAAAAAGGTATTACTTGTTGGCGCAGATAAAATGTCATCAATCATTGATTATACAGATAGAGCAACTTGCATTATATTTGGGGATGGAGCTGGAGCAGTTTTGTTCGAACCAAATCATGAAGGTCTTGGATTACAAGACGAATTTTTGAGAAGTGACGGTATTGGTCGAGAATATCTCAAAATCGATGCTGGTGGATCTATTCTTCCCCCATCAAAAGAAACAGTAGAAAATCGTCAACATTTTGTCTTTCAAGACGGAAAAACAGTTTATAAGTATGCTGTTTCCGGAATGGCAGACGTTTCTGAAAAAATTATGGAACGTAATAATTTAACCAAAGAAGACGTAAATTGGTTAATTGCACACCAAGCAAATAAACGAATTATCGATGCAACCGCAAGTCGAATGGATCTAGACGAAAGCAAAGTTTTAGTTAACATTCATAGATATGGAAACACTACATCTGGAACTTTACCTTTGTTATTACACGATTTCGAACATCAACTCAAAAAAGGAGATAACCTCATTTTCGCAGCCTTTGGGGGCGGATTTACATGGGGTTCTATTTATTTGAAATGGGCCTATGATACTAAATAAAATTTCGGATTTACTTTGTCACACGTAGAGTTGCCAAAGACTTCTTTTACAGAACTAATTAAAAAAACAATAAAATTTAACCTAAACAATCATATTATGGATTTAAAAGAAATTCAAAACCTAATTAAATTTGTAGCCAATTCTGGTGTTGCAGAAGTAAAATTAGAAACAGGCGACGTAAAAATCACTATCCGCACCACGCTCGAAGGACATTCGTCCGATGTAACCTATATGCAACAAATGCCTGCACAACAGCAAATTCAACAAACGGCACCGCAGCAATTAGCTCCTGTAGAAGTGCCAGTTGCAATGGTTGTAGATGAAAATGCAAAATATGTAACTATAAAATCTCCAATTATTGGAACTTTTTACAGAAAACCATCTCCAGACAAACCAATGTTTACAGAAGTTGGAAGCACGATTGCAAAAGGCGACGTTCTTTGCGTTATTGAAGCAATGAAATTATTCAACGAAATCGAGTCAGAAATTTCTGGAAAAATTGTAAAAATTTTAGTAGACGACATGTCACCAGTAGAATTTGATCAACCATTATTTTTAGTAGATCCAAGCTAATATTTAGATTTCTGATATTAGATTTCAGATATAACAACTAAAATTTAATATAATTTATGAATTATAAATTTTCGTTTGGTAAACTTTTAATTCATAACTCATAATTCATAATTCAAAAAATATGTTTAAAAAAATATTAATTGCAAATAGAGGAGAAATTGCACTTCGTGTAATTAGAACTTGCAGAGAAATGGGAATCAAAACAGTTGCTGTTTATTCCACCGCAGATGCTGAAAGTTTACACGTTAAATTTGCTGACGAAGCAGTTTGCATTGGTCCACCACCAAGTAACTTGTCTTATCTAAAAATGTCAAGTATAATTGCTGCGGCAGAAATCACAAATGCAGACGCTATTCATCCAGGATATGGATTTTTATCAGAAAATGCTAAATTTTCTAAAATTTGTGCAGAACACGGCATAAAATTTATTGGTGCATCTCCAGAAATGATTGATAGAATGGGTGACAAAGCATCAGCTAAATCAACCATGATCGAAGCAGGAGTTCCCTGTGTTCCCGGATCTGTAGGGATTTTAGAATCGTATGAACAAGCCGAAAAAATCGCAAATGAATTTGGATATCCAGTAATGCTAAAAGCAACTGCTGGAGGAGGAGGAAAAGGAATGCGTGCCGTTTGGAAAAAAGAAGATTTATTGAAATCTTGGGAAAGTGCACGTCAAGAATCGGCAGCTGCATTTGGAAACGACGGAATGTATCTAGAGAAATTAATAGAAGAACCACGTCATATCGAAATTCAAGTCGTTGGAGATTCATATGGAAAAGCTTGTCATTTATCCGAAAGAGATTGTTCGGTTCAACGTCGTCATCAAAAACTGACAGAGGAAACACCGTCTCCATTTATGACTGATGAATTGAGAAATAAAATGGGTGAAGCCGCAGTAAAAGCCGCAGAATATATTAAATATGAAGGTGCTGGAACAGTAGAATTTTTGGTTGACAAACACAGAAATTTCTATTTCATGGAAATGAACACAAGAATTCAAGTAGAGCATCCCATCACAGAACAAGTCATCGATTATGATTTGATACGGGAACAAATTATGGTTGCAGCAGGAATTCCAATTTCTGGAAACAATTATTACCCTAAACTTCACGCAATCGAATGTAGAATCAATGCCGAAGATCCCTACAACGATTTTAGACCTTCGCCAGGAAAAATAACGACGCTTCATGCGCCTGGAGGACACGGAGTTCGTTTAGATACTCACGTTTATGCGGGTTATACGATTCCGCCAAACTATGATTCTATGATTGCGAAGCTAATTACAACTGCGCAAACACGTCAAGAAGCCATCAACAAAATGAAACGCGCACTAGACGAATTTGTAATCGAAGGTGTGAAAACAACCATCCCGTTTCATAGACAATTAATGGATGATCCTGCTTATGTCGAAGGCAATTATACCACAGCATTTATGGACACTTTCAAAATGAAAACCCAACAAGATTAAAAGAATAATTTTTATTATAAGATCCCATCCGAAAAAAATTGTGATGGGATTTTATTTTTAAATTATAAATTAAGAATCCCTTCTAAACTCACTCAATATAATGGCAGTTGCTGTGGCAACATTCAAACTTTCGGTTTTTTGAATTTTCCCAAATCGGGGAATCGAGATTCGTTTTTGAATTAGTTTCTCAATTTTTTCGGAAATTCCATTAGCCTCATTTCCAAAAACAATAATAGCTTTTGAAGGTAACTCGCTTTTATAAATGTTTGTACCATCCATGAAAGTACCATAAACCGGGAGATCAGATTTAGAAATAAAATCAACTAAATCGCAATAGGCAACTTGAACTCTGGCAATGGATCCCATAGTCGCTTGTACTACTTTTGGGTTATAAACATCCACTGTTTCTTGCGAACAAACGATTTGTCGAATTCCAAACCAATCGCATAATCGAATTATGGTTCCTAAATTTCCTGGATCTCGAATATCATCCAAAACTACAATCAAATCAGTATTTTCAATTTTTTTATTTCTTGGAATTTCAAAAACTGCTAAACATGAATTAGACGTTGCAAGTGCAGAGATTTTATCGAGTTCCGTTTGAGAAACTAACGTTTTTGTATCAACATCAAAATCATTAAAAACAGCATCGGTGGCAAACAAATGATTTAGTTTAAAATCAGATTGCACCAACTCATGAATTACTTTTTGCCCTTCTGCAAAAAAAAGATTATTCGAAATCCTGAATTTTTTTTGCTGTAAACTGTTTATTAGTTTAATTTGATTTTTACTAACCATAGAAAAAATGTACTTTTGACTTAAATTATTTATTTCAATTGAAAAACTGTTTTACAAAAATATCATTATTTATTTTAATTGGACTATTTATCTCGAGTTGTTCCTCTATTAAAAAAGTTCCAAACGGGAAAAAACTTCTCGTGAAAAACGATGTTATTGTAAATGGGACACTTTCTAAATCCGAAGATGTCAATAATTTAATCTATCAAAAACCAAACACAACACTTTTGGGATATCGATTTCGATTGAATTTATATAACATGGCATTGCAAAATCCAGATTCGGTTTATAAATCTAAGTTTATAAATCATCCTGGGAAATATGAAAGAAAGTCTAAATGGCTGTCGAAAAAACAAGTTGATCGTTTAGGAAAATCGTTTTATTATTTTGGAATTCATCAGATTTTAAAAAAAAATGGCGAAGCACCAGTTCTTTTTGATGAGTCTAAAAGCGAAAAATCATTACTTAGAATCAATTTTTATTATCAAAATCTAGGATTTTTTGATGTAAAATCATCTTTTAAAACAGATTCTGTTGGGTTAAAAAAAACAAAAACGAAATACACAATAACAACAGGTTTACCTTTTATAAACGATACCATAAAAACCAAAATTCAATCTCCAGTTTTGGACTCAATTTATGAAAGTAAAAAATCTAAATCTTTCTTGAAAAAGCAACAATACAAAATAGAAGATTTGCAAAACGAACGAAACAGAATCACGAAAGATTTCAGAAACAACGGAATTTATGATTTTCAATCTAATTTTGTAAATTATACAATTGACACTATTCAGACAAATAAAAAAGTAAATCTTACTTTGCTGATTAACGATAGAGAAAAAAAGTTTATCGATACTTTGGTTTCTGAACCGTTCAAAATGTATAAAATCAGTAAAATTAATATTTTCACAGATTCAAAATCAAAAACAAAAACCCAAGACCGAGACAGTGTATTCTATAAAAATGTTAGCCTTTATGGAACTGGGAAGTTAAAATTTAGACCTAGAGCCATAACGAATGCCGTTTTTATTACCAAAAACAGTTTGTATTCAGACGACAATACCATTTTAACATCCAAATATCTGGGAAATCTTGGAGCCTTCAATTATCCAAATATTCAATATGTTGTGGATAAAAAAGACACGATTTCTAACTCTTTAATCGCAAATATTTATCTCAGTCAGCGAAAAAAGTATCAATTTCATCTCAATACCGATTTTACCCACTCGAATATTCAGCTTTTTGGAATTTCTGCTGGAGGTTCTTTGAGTATCAGAAATATTTTTAGAGGCGCAGAAACTTTCGAAATTGGAGCGCGCGGAAATCTTGGTGCCTCACAAGATTTAGCCAATCCAGACAACCGTTTTTTTAATATATCGGAATTTGGGTTGGACTCTAAATTGACGTTTCCGAGTATTTTGTTGCCTTTTAGAACCGATGGAATTATTCCAAAAACCATGATTCCTTCAACAAATATTACGATTGGTTTTGCAAAGCAACGAAACATTGGATTGGATAAAGAAAATTTCACAGCCTCCTTGATTTATAATTGGACACCAAAAAAAAATACTTCAATGCGTTTAGATTTACTAAACATTCAATTTGTAAAAAATATTAATACTGGTAATTATTTTAATGTATACAGGTCATCCTACAGAAGTTTAAATAATTTTGCTAAAAATTATGCGACTAATTCTAACTATTTTGATTCAAATAATGATCTATTGATTGAATCTGGAACAAATTCATTTCTTGAAAATGTGCTAGGTTCAACTCCTACTATTTTTCCAACAACTGATGATTTTAGATCCATCAGAAGTATTAATGAACGAAAAATTAGATTGACAGAAAATGATTTGATTGTTTCCTCAAGCATCACGTTTTCAAAAACTACAAAAACAGATTTGGCGGATAATTATTTTTACACGTTTAAAACAAAATTTGAATCTGCAGGAAATTTAATTTCACTTTTTGCCAAAAATCCAAAAAGTAAAGATGACCCAAATGCGGCAAATTCAGTTTTTGGAGTCAATTATTCTCAATATATTAAAGGAGAAATTGATTTTGTGAAACATTGGGATCTATCAGGTAAAAAAGTTTTAGCCATTAGAGCGTTTGCAGGAATCGCAATACCATACGGAAATTCAAAAGACATTCCTTTTTCGCGAAGTTATTTTGCAGGAGGATCTAATGATAATCGTGCTTGGCAACCCTATTCACTTGGTCCAGGCCGAAGTGGTGCACGAAATGATTTTAACGAAGCCAATCTAAAATTAGTTTTTAGTACAGAGTTGCGTTTTAATATTTTCAACAAAACAAATGGAGCCATTTTTGCAGATATAGGTAATATTTGGAATGTTTTTGATGGAGTAGAAGACGAAAATTCAAAATTCACGGGTGTAAAATCTCTCGGGGATATTGCCATTGGTTCTGGTTTTGGGTTTAGACAAGATTTTAATTTCTTTGTAGTTCGTTTAGATTTTGGATTCAAGACCTACAATCCGTCATTTACAACCAATCAAAAATGGTTTCGAGATTATAATTTCGCAAACACAGTTCTAAATATTGGAATAAACTATCCTTTCTAAATTTAAAATTATTATTTTTGTTTTTAATATAATCATAAAAAAATGGCACATAATATAAAACCCGGAGTTGCAACAGGCGATGAAGTTCAAGTAATTTTTGCTTATGCAAAAGAAAAAGGCTTTGCGCTTCCTGCGGTAAACGTCACAGGATCAAGCACAATCAATGGGGTTTTGGAAACCGCAGCGAAACTAAACGCTCCTGTTATTATTCAATTCTCAAACGGCGGAGCCATTTTCAATGCTGGAAAAGGACTTTCAAACGCAAACGAAAAAGCGGCAATTGCTGGCGGAATAGCAGGTGCATTGAGCATTCATACTTTGGCTGAAGCCTATGGTGCAACGGTGATTTTACATACAGATCATTGCGCAAAAAAACTATTGCCATGGATTGACGGTTTGCTAGATGCATCAGAAAAACATTTTTCAAAAACAGGAAAACCACTATATTCTTCTCATATGATTGATTTGTCAGAAGAACCAATAGCAGAAAATATTGAAATTTGTAAGACCTATTTGGCTCGAATGTCAAAAATGGGAATGACTTTAGAAATTGAACTTGGAATTACTGGTGGCGAGGAAGATGGCGTGGATAATTCCGATGTAGACAGTTCAAAACTATACACACAACCCGAAGAAGTTGCGTATGCTTACGAAGAATTGATGAAAATTTCTCCTCGATTTACCATTGCAGCAGCATTCGGAAACGTGCATGGAGTTTACAAACCTGGGAATGTAAAACTGACTCCAAAAATTTTGAAAAATTCTCAGGATTATGTTCAAAATAAATTTAAAACAGGAGTAAATCCTGTAGATTTTGTTTTTCATGGTGGATCTGGTTCTACTTTAGAAGAAATCAGAGAAGGAATCTCATATGGAGTGATTAAAATGAATATCGATACCGATTTGCAATTTGCCTTTACAGAAGGAATCAGAGATTATATGATCAAAAACATCGACTATTTAAAAACTCAAATTGGATCGCCAGATGGTGTAGATGCTCCAAACAAAAAACATTACGATCCAAGAAAATGGGTTCGAGAAGGCGAATTAACCTTCAATAAAAGATTGGAAGAAGCATTTGCTGATTTGAATAATATCAATACATTATAAATAAGTTATGAGTTATGAGTTATGAGTTTGCAAAGAAATTCATAACTCATAACTCATAACTCATAACATAAAAACTATGAGTTGGTTTAAAAGAAAAGAGAAAGGAATTACTACGGCTACCGAGGATAAAATGGATGTCCCAAAAGGACTTTGGTACAAATCGCCTACAGGAAAAGTTATAGATGCAGAAGAACTAGCCCGAAATCTCTGGGTAAGCCCAGAAGATGGTTTTCATGTCAGAATTGGTTCGGCAGAATATTTCGAGATTTTATTTGATGACAATAATTTTGTTGAATTAGACAAAAATATGACTTCAAAAGACCCGCTAGGGTTTGTGGATACCAAAAAATATGCAGAGCGATTGAAAGATGTAACTGCAAAAACAGGGTTGAAAGACGCCGTTAGAACAGGAGTTGGAAAATCAAAAGGGAAAGAACTTGTAGTGTGTTGTATGGATTTTGCTTTTATTGGTGGTTCGATGGGAGCCGTTGTGGGCGAAAAAATTGCACGAGGAATCAATCATTCTATTCAAAACAATACGCCTTTTGTGATGATCTCTAAATCTGGTGGCGCCAGAATGATGGAAGCAGCCTATTCACTCATGCAATTAGCTAAAACATCAGCAAAATTAGCACAACTTGCTGATGCTAAAATCCCATATATTTCTTTGTGTACAGATCCAACTACAGGTGGTACAACCGCGTCGTATGCTATGCTTGGCGACATTAACATTTCTGAACCTGGCGCTTTGATTGGTTTTGCTGGACCACGCGTGGTGCGGGATACCACAGGAAAAGATTTGCCCGAAGGTTTCCAAACCGCAGAATTTGTTCTGGAACATGGCTTTTTAGATTTCATTGCTCCAAGAAAAGAACTAAAAGACAAAATCAATTTGTATATCGACCTGATACAAAATAATAATGTGAGGTAAATTTTTATTTCAATATTTTTCAAAAAACCCGATTGCAAATTTTTGCAATCGGTTTTTTTGTTTCTAATCAAAAAAGAATTATTTTTACAGAAATTAAATCATCAAATGAAGGAAAAAGAAAAAGCAGGTTCGGAGAAAGAAGCAAAACTAAAAGC
Organism: Bacteroidota bacterium; assembly: GCA_043779445.1. Taxonomy (GTDB): domain Bacteria; phylum Bacteroidota; class Bacteroidia; order Flavobacteriales; family Flavobacteriaceae; genus Flavobacterium. The sequence continues at coordinate 2,541 of JAYWEG010000072.1, read as the reverse complement.
ATTGCAACTCACACTAGATAAATTAGATAAAACCTACGGAAAAGGAACTGTAATGAAAATGGGCGACAAAGCCGTGGAGGAAGTCGAAACCATTTCATCTGGATCGCTTGGTTTGGATTTAGCATTAGGCGTAAACGGATATCCTCGTGGACGTGTGATTGAAATTTATGGTCCAGAATCTTCAGGAAAAACAACATTAACGCTTCATGCCATTGCAGAAGCACAAAAAGCAGGTGGAATCGCCGCTTTTATAGATGCAGAACATGCTTTTGATAGAAACTATGCTGAGAAATTAGGTGTTGATATCGAAAATTTAATTATATCGCAACCAGACAATGGGGAACAAGCCTTGGAAATTGCCGAAAACCTAATTCGTTCTGGAGCCATTGATATTGTGGTCATTGACTCGGTAGCGGCCTTGACTCCAAAATCTGAAATCGAAGGCGAAATGGGAGATTCAAAAATGGGTCTTCACGCTCGTTTGATGTCACAAGCCTTGAGAAAATTAACAGGAACTATTAGTAAAACAAATTGCACGGTTTTCTTTATCAATCAGTTGAGAGAAAAAATTGGTGTGATGTTTGGAAATCCAGAAACGACTACGGGTGGAAATGCTTTGAAATTTTATGCCTCTGTTCGATTAGATATTCGTCGTTCGTCACAAATCAAAGATGGCGATAATGTAGTTGGTAATCGCACTAAAGTAAAAGTGGTAAAAAACAAAGTCGCACCGCCGTTTAAAGTTGCAGAATTCGATATTATGTATGGCGAAGGCGTTTCGAAATGTGGCGAAATATTAGATCTTGCGGTAGAATTCGAAATTATCAAAAAAGCAGGCTCTTGGTTTAGTTATGGTGAAACCAAACTCGGTCAAGGTCGTGATGCCGTGAAACAACTCATCAAAGACAATCCAGAAATGGCAGAGGAACTCGAATTAAAAATTAAAGCACACATCAAAGCATTGGCCGAAGCCTAATAAAAAATTAAATCACGCCATAGAGCGTGATTTTTTTTAGAAATTGACGCAACCTTTTTACAAAAAAATCATCTAATATAAAAAACAATTCATAAATGAAAAAATTATTATCCATAGTATTCGCAATATTTCTTTTAAATTCATGTACTGTAGATCAAGAAGAACAGCCAAGTTACACGATTTCGGTATTGCCAATAGAATCGGTTGTTATGCCGCCAGTGAGCACCACGATTCCTGCTCCAACCACATACCCAATTATCATTAAATATAGAAATCCAAATTCTTGCACCATATATAACGGTTTTTATTACAAAAAAGAATTGTTGAACAGAACAGTTGGAATTGAAGTCATTAGCGAAAACGGAAGAACTTGCACTACTGATAATACATTAGTAGAAAAAACTTTGAACTTTGAGCCACTTTCTCCTGGAACTTACACGTTTAAGTTTTATACTGGCGAGGATGCAAACGGTGTCAATCAATATAATATTCAAACCATTGTAGTTCCATAAATTTGTAAATCGAAAAACTTGAATTTAGATCAAATTCTTAGCGATTGTAAAAAAAATGATACTAAAGCACAAGAACAATTATATCGATTACTTTCGCCTAAATTGTTTGCCGTTTGCTTAAAGTATTCACGCAACTATGCCGACGCACAGGATAATTTACAAGACGGTTTTTTGATTATTTTCGATAAAATAAAACTTTACAAAAACACAGGTTCGTTTGAGGGTTGGGCAAAAAGGGTGATGATTAACAATGTGCTTCAAACATACAAAAATATTAGTTTTCTGGAAATTGTGAGTGATAACATTCCTGAAGACGTGGAAGTAGAAATTGACGATTCGAGTGTTTCTTTGGAATTTTTGATGAAGATTATACAAGAATTGCCAGATCAATACAAATTGGTTTTTAACTTGTATGTAATTGATGATTATTCACACAAAGAAATTTCCGAAATGCTAAACATAGCATTAGGAACATCAAAATCAAACCTTTCTAGAGCCAAATTGATTCTGAAAGAAAAAATAGAAAAACAAACAACAACAAATTTACATTCAGCAAAATGAGTGAAAAAAATAGTATAGAAAGCCTTTTTCGAAATAATTTTAAAGATTTTGAAGTTGCTCCGCCAGAACAGGTTTGGAATAACATCGAAACGAAATTATCTGAAAGTAAAAATCAAAAACCAAAAATTCCATTTTGGATTCGAGTTTCGGGTGCAGCGGCGATTTTTTTAATTGGAATTACGATTGCATCGAATTATTTCAATATAAATAATTCTCAAAATACATTTGTGAATGCTACTGGTAGTAAAACTGAAGAAATTAATGGCAATCAAACAAATTCAATTAAAAAACCAGAAATAAAAAATTCAATTGTTGAAGAAAAATTAGGTTCGATTCAAGATAAAATATCTAAAAAAGGTAATTCGGATTTGACTTCGAGTCAAAATGATGTTATGAATCAGGATTTAAACTCGAAAGAAAATAAGATAAATACTAACTCGATTAGATCAAACAAAAATAATTTTATTTCAGAAAAAACAAATCAGAATTCAG
>JAYWEG010000071.1:0-5559 GCA_043779445.1 Bacteroidota bacterium | reverse complement strand
AAAAGGGAGATTATAATTTAAAACAAATAACTTTGAGTCGAAATTTCTCCAAGTATTTATAAAATAATGATGATTTTCTAAGGAGTTAGTAGCATCTAAAACATTTAAATTTTTCTCATGAAACTCTTCTTCAAAATCGATATCAGATTCTTCTAAAAGAAATATTTTCTGGTCTTCATCTTTCAATATTGCTTTATTATTTTTTATAATATTAGAAAAAGTAACAGAAGAATATTTTGGCTTGAATGAATTACCAAATAAATTAGTTACTCCATAGAATTGAAGAATAATAAAAAATAAGAAAAATAGTAGTTTTTTCATTTATCTGCAAAATTAACATTATATCCCAAATAACAACGATAATAAACGTTAAGAAATTTATAAACTAACGAAAACGGTATAGTTGAGCATTATATTTGAATATTTTAAGAATTAACAATCCTTTTCTAAAACTTCACTTTTTAAATGAGCAATCATTTTTTTAACTTCTTTGAGTTGCTTGATTTTTTCATCAATTTGAAGTTGTTTTTCTTCAAGAATAGCAATTTTTTTTTCAATCGAGAATTCTTTGTTGAACCAAGCATCAATCAATTCTTTGATTTCATTTAGAGTAAAACCAATTGATTTTGCCTCCTTTATTAGGTTTAATTTATAAGCATCATCATCGGAATAATGAAAATAATTATTCGATTTGATACTTTCGTTACGAGTGCCTTTTATCAAACCATATTTTTCGTAGTATCGAATGGTATGAGCCGTAACGCCTGAAATTTTTGATAGTTCATTAATTAGCATTTTGCAAATATAAAATATTTTAAAATAAATTACAACATTAGACTATGCTCTAACGTTGTAGGTTTGTAAAATAGTGTTTATTTTTGCAAAGAATTTGATAATATCATTAAAAACACACTATATGAAAACAGCATTAATTACAGGAGCATCAAACGGAATTGGATTGGAACTAGCCAAAATTCACGCATCGAATGGTGGAAACTTAGTTTTAGTTGCGCGAAATAGATCAAAATTGGATGAATTAAAATCAGAACTAGAAAACCAATACAAAGTTTCAGTCTATACAATTGGTAAAGATTTATCATTGGTAAATGCTGCTCAAGAGGTTTATGACGAAACCACACAACAAAAAATTCAGATTGATTATTTGATAAACAATGCAGGTTTTGGAGATTTTGGAATGTTTGTAGCAACCGACTGGAACAAAGAATTGCAAATGATTAATTTGAATATCACCACTTTAACCCAATTTACAAAACTATATGTAAAAGACATGGTTGCCAAAAAATCGGGCAGAATAATGAATGTAGCCTCAACAGCAGCATTTCAATCGGGACCAACCATGGCGGTTTATTATGCTACAAAAGCCTACGTTTTGAGTTTTTCTGAGGCTGTTGATAATGAAGTTTCGGATAAAGGTGTGACTATAACCGCGCTTTGTCCTGGAGCCACCGCAAGTGGTTTTCAAGCCGCTGCAGCCATGGAAGAAAGTGCTTTAGTAAAAGGTAAAAAATTGCCAACGTCACAAGAAGTTGCAGAATATGGTTATAAATCGATGTTGTCTGGGAAAACGGTCGCCATTCACGGAATGATGAATTGGATAATGGCAAATTCAGTTCGATTTACTCCAAGAGCATTAGTTGTAAAAATTACAAGAAAAATGCAGGATAAAACCCGTTAAAATGAAAGAATATCATACCTCAATTATAATTAATTCATCATTAATAATTGTATGGAAGGAACTTACCAATTTTAATGATTATCCTCAATGGAATCCAATTGTAGGCAAATTAGAAGGAGAAGTCAAAGAAGGCTGTAAAATATCGATTTATATTGTTCCATTGGGCAAAACCTATTATCCTATTTTATTAAGTTTTAAAGAAAATAAGGAATTAATTTGGCTAGGAACACAAGGGGCAAAATTTTTAATGGCAGGAAAACATTATTATCAACTTAAAGTAATTTCTGAAAATCAAACGGAACTTTTACACGGGGAATATTTCACGGGGCTTTTTTCGTACTTTATTCAATCATCTTTACTCAAAAAAATGAAAAATGCTTTCGAGCAACACAATGTTTTTCTAAAACAACGTATTGAAAATGGAAAAAAATAAAATATTAATTTACGGTGCTGCTGGTTATATGGGGCAGTTATTTTTGAAAACTATTCAAAAAGAAAACTTAGCAATCGTTTTAGGTTCAAGAATTAATTTCGAATCTGCATACCAAGTTCGTGTATTTTCATTAGATAATCAAAATGAAATTATAGAAAATATCAAGGACGTAAAATTAGTCATTAATCTCGCTGGACCTTTTAAATACACCAATAAACAATTGGTTGAAGCTTGTATTGGAAATGGTTCACATTATATAGATATTGCTGGAGAACTACCTGAATTGGAGGCTGTTTATGAGTATCACGAAATGTCAAAAAAGGCAAATATTATGTTGATGCCAGGTGCTGGATTTGGTGTTGTACCTACTGATATTGTGGCTAATTTAGCCCAGCAAAAACTTCCAGATGCAACGCACCTAAAAATTGCCTACGTAACCAATGGTGGTGCATCACGAGGAACATTGAAAACTGTTTTGGCGGATATAAACAAAGAAGGTGTAATACTGCAAAATGGAATTTTAGAGAAAACAATGCCAGCGTCAAAAACATTTCAGTTTTTAGCAAATAATAAACTACAAAAATTAGTTTATAATCCTTGGCGTGCCGATTTATTTTCGGCAAGAATTTCAACAGGAATTCAAAACATAGAAACGTATGCCAACTTCCCCAGTTTTATTGTAAAAATGATGCAAGGGAAACTTCTTTGGCTTCGAGATTTTATGCTGAAACAGTTAATAAATCTTTTACCAATTGGTCCTTCTGAAAAACAACTAAAAAACGGCAGCACCATTTGCTATGCAGAAGTCAGCAATTCAGAAGGAGAAAAAGCTAACGCGACTATTATGGGACCAGAAGCCTATTTGTTTACAGCTGGAACTTTATTAGCAATTACGAAAAATATTTTAATTGACAATTTTAAAGCAGGTTATCAAACTCCAAATATCTATGGTGTCGATTTAATAAAATCTATTCCAAACACCAAAGTTTTATAAAATTTAACAAATTATGGATAAAATAATAAAATATTTTAATTCAGAAAAACACGAAAGTGTATTTTTTGTATTAGCTGGTGTAATCGCAATTTTATTTTCGATTTATTTTTTCACAAAAGTAAAATTGCCGTTTTACAATGGCGTGTCGGTGGCACTTTTGGCTATTGCAGCACTACAAGTAACGGTTGGTTTTTCGGTCTATTTTAGGAGTCCACACGATATTATTCGGGTAGAAAATTTTGTAAAGTCCGATAAATCTAAAATTCAAACCGACGAAATTCCAAGAATGAATATTGTCATGAAAAAATTCATTTTGTATCGTAGGATTGAAATTTTGTTGCTCGTATTAGGTTTAATTTTATATTTTTATTTTAACAAAGAAACCATGATGAAAGGTTTAGGCATTGGACTTTTTATTCAATCGGCATTGATGCTTTTTTTGGATTATTTTGCTGAAAAACGTGGGTTAGAATATTTAGAATATTTGAAAAGACTATAATTCAATTAAAAAAATCCCATTCTAAATCTTTTTTTAGTAATAATTTAGATCTATGGATAATTTGCCAATAATTCGTGATGCTGATTTCAAGTTCTTCGCAAATTTCTTCTGCCTTTTTCTTTTCGAAATATTTATATGTTAGTGCTAAATTCCATTTTGGAGGTAATTTATCTAAACTTCTTTTTAAACGATTTTCAAGAAATTCTCTTTTATCAACTTTGCCATCAATATTCCAAATGTCTAAAATAGTTTCATCGTTCCAAAAATTATTTTTCGTGAACATTTCATCACTTAATTTCAAACCATTATCTCCTGAATATACTAAATTAGATCTAGATGTAAGTTTGTAATAATCTATAATTTTATTATTTAAAATAGCCATCAACCATGTTTTTGGCTGGCTTCTATTTTCAAATCTTTCGAATGATTTGTAGCCAGAAATAAAGGTTTCTTGAACCAAGTCTTCGGCACATTCTTTTGATGAGGTTTTAAAATACGCCCAAGAATATAAAGAATCACTATATTTTTGAACCCACTTTTCGAAAATTTCTGATTTATTTGATAAAATTATTTCCATATACTATTTTGTTTTCAAAAATAATAGGGCACCAGAATCCATGCAATATCGCAAACCCGTTGGAGCTGGACCATCATCGAAAACATGACCCAAATGGCTTTCGCAACGTGCACATTGAGTTTCTCCACGAACAATTCCAAGGCTTGTATCCGAGACTACCTTTGTTCTGGTTTTTGATAATGGTGCAAAAAAACTTGGCCAACCTGTTCCAGAATCGAACTTGGTTTTCGAAGAAAATAATGGCAATTTGCAACCTGCACAAAAATAAAATCCTTGTTCATGATTGTCATAAAACTCATTTTCAAAAGGTGGTTCTGTTCCTTGTTCTCGCAAAATAAAATATTGATTTTCTGTTAAATCTTTTTTCCATTGAACATCGGTTTTAACAACTTTTTTGAGGATAGTATCGTTCAATGACAATTCTATTTGTTCAATTTTTACTATTTTGTTATCCGTAATTTTCTTTTTTGAATTCATACAGGAAATTATCGAAAATAACAAAATTGTAATAATAAATATTTGTGCTAAAATTTTCATTTTGATTAGGATTTAGATTTTAATTTGCCTTTGTAGGTTTTTTTAAAAAGATTGTATCTTGGAATCGAGACTCCTTTTACATAGGGATTTCCAGGATTGTGCTCAATATAATCTTGATGATAACTTTCGGCTTCATAAAAATCTGTTATTGGTTTAATTTCGGTTATAATTTTATTTTTAAACGTTTTAGAAGCTGTTAATTTTTTGATCTTATTTTCAATAATCGCTTTTTCAATTGCATTTCTATAAAATGCAATCGACCGATACGAATCGCCACGATCTGGGCCTTGTTGGTCGATTGTTGTTGGGTCATGCGAGGTAAAAAAAACATTTACCAATTCTTCAAAACTGATAATTTTTGGATCATATTGAACTAGAATTGCTTCTGCATGATGTGTTGTATGGCTACCAACATCTTCATATGATGGATTTTTAGTATTTCCAGCGGTGTAACCAGAAATTACCTCTTCGACACCCACAACAGATTCAAAAATATGTTCTGAACACCAAAAACAACCTTCGGCAAAAACTGCAATGGCTTTACCTGCTTTTGGCGTAGTAGAAATTTTTTTGGTTTGACTGCATCCCGAAATACTGAAACCAACCATCAGGACTAAAATTAAAAATAATGAATTTGTTTTCATGTTAGATAAATATTTTATGTTACCAATAGACATACGAAATAATTACACATTGGTGTCTATTTTACCTCAAAGTTTAACAATTATTCCATTTAACAAAGATTTAGGATATTTCAAAAGTCAGGAAACATTAGATTGATTGTCAATATTATAAATTTATAAATTTATAAATTTATAATATT
>JAYWEG010000070.1:0-2233 GCA_043779445.1 Bacteroidota bacterium | reverse complement strand
ATATTATTAATTTTTGATTAAAAAATTAGTGGAGCTGAAGGCTTTTTTGAACTTTTCTAGCTTAGGTCTGATTACAAATGCACAATAAGGTGCATCTCCATTTTTGTTGAAATAATTTTGATGATAATCTTCGGCAATAAAGAACTTTACAAAAGGTTCTAATGTGGTAACAATTGGACTCGAAAAAACTTTTGCAGCATTGAGTTGCGCAATCAAATCCGAGGCTGTTTTTTTCTGTGAATCATTTGCATAAAAAATTACAGAACGGTACTGAGTTCCTCTATCTGCTCCTTGTTGATTTAATGTTGTTGGGTCGTGAACGGTATAAAACACTTTAAAAATTTCATCTAAACTGGTTATTGTTTTGTCATATGTAATTTCAACAACCTCGGCGTGTCCAGTTCTTCCAGTACAAACTTCTTCGTAGGTTGGGTTGGCATTTTTCCCTCCAGAATATCCCGAAACTACGGATTTTACACCATTTAATTTCTGATAAACTGCTTCAACGCACCAATAGCAACCTCCGCCTAGGACAATAGTTTCAATATCATTCGAAGATTTGCTAGTGGCTTGTTCGGTAAAAGGAACAAATTCAAGAGAAACATCGTTCATGCAATATCTTTTTCCGGTTGGAGCAGGTCCATCGTCAAACAAATGACCTAAATGCGAATCACAACGACCACAAAGTGCTTCAATGCGTCGCATTCCGTAAGAGTTATCGTCTTTGTAGACTACACTATTTTTATTGGCTTGTTCAAAAAAACTTGGCCATCCGCAAGAACTTGCAAATTTTTGATCAGAATCGAATAATTTATTTCCACAAGCGGCACAATAATAGGTTCCTTTAGTTTCTGAATTCCAAATTTTACCCGTAAATGCTCTTTCGGTATCTGCGTTTCTTGCAGTCGCATAAAGATTTTCTGGCAGAACTTTTTTCCATTCTGCATCCGAAACAGTTAATTTATCTGTCGAAGTTCTAGAATAATAGGGGTTATTTGGTTTGCTATTTTGATTGTCCATTGCAATTAATTTTTTAGAATTAGTTTGATTTGAGTTTTGTCCGCAGGCAGAAAGCGATAATAAAAGTATCATTAAACAGAAACTGAATTGGTGTTTTGAAATTTTCATAGTTGATAATTTAAGTTAATCTCGAAAAAGTAATTAGGAATTTGTTTTTTTTTTAAATTAAAAACTAAAAAACTCTAGATAAATTAAATCCAAAATTCACATCACCCTTGAGCCAATTACCAGTAGAGTTCCCTAAAAATCCTGCTTCATGGATTCCTTGTGAATTAGTAAAATGCATCTGAAAAACGTGTCCCCCAGATTCAAGATCAATCCCAACAGAAAGAGGATTATTGTATATAGAATATTTCACCCTATTTAGGTGTGCGGCATAATCAATGTTTATAGATAATCGTTTTGTCAATTTGTATCGCCCACCAAGACCCATAGCATATTGAAGATTTTTTTGATCATCATTTTCAACAAAATTTTGATGAAAGATGGTTGGAGCCAATTGCAAAGACAAACTTTGATTACATTTCCTTGAAATTAAAAGTTGATTTACATAAATAATTCTATCTTTAAAAACCATTTTTGGAAAATTACTTTGTTTTAAAGTATTGTTAAAAGCAATGCTGGAAAAACCAACAATTTCAACAGGGAAACCATTTTCTACTTGATGCATGAGTCTATATTTAGTAGCAAAATCATAAGCCAGTTCGCTTCGACCAGCACTCAGTGACAGCCAATTTGTTACACCTTTAATGAATTTTATTTGAGTAACTGCATTGTCTAATCCAAAAAAAGATTCAATTCCGTTTTTTATAGATGAAAATCTGTGAGCAACAACAAGATATAGATCGCCTTTCGAGGCAATTTTGGTAGATTCTAGATTAACGATTTTTAAACCTTTAAATGTAGATTCAACATTTTGATTGGTTATGACTGGTTCTAATCCTTTTAGCAAGTCTTCTTCTTGAGAAAAACTATATAATGGTCTGAATAAAAGAAAAACTAACAAAAATATTTTTTTCATGAATTTAATTATAGGTTTTGGATATTTTAGTTTAAAACAGTTACTTGGTCAAATCTAAATTTTTCTAACAAATCATCGTATCCGATGAATCTTGCTTTTATTTTAATAGTACTTTTGACTTTTATTTTTATAAGATTTTCTTTGTCATTAAAAGAAGCAAATATTTTATCATCAATCAAAATGGCATTACTA
>JAYWEG010000069.1:0-14177 GCA_043779445.1 Bacteroidota bacterium | reverse complement strand
TAACTGGTGGAACTCCACCATATACCTATGACTTTAATGGGGTAAATACCGGAAATGTAAACAACTATATCATCACTCAAGATTTCAATGGTAATGTAACCGCCACAGATGCTAATGGTTGTCCGGTTGTAGTTCCGTTTATTAAAAAATTCATCGATATTTTGATTCCAAATTATTTCACACCTACTGGTGACGGAATAAACGATGGTTGGGGACCAAGAAACACGTCTAACTACAAAAACTTAGTTACCTTTGTTTTCGATAGATATGGCAGAAAAATAATTACATTAAAAGAAGGCGAATTTTGGAACGGTAAATACAATGGTACCGAATTACCTTCTGGAGATTATTGGTATGTTGTAAAAATTGATGGAAATAATGGAGATCGAGAATTTGTGGGTAACGTCACACTTTATAGATAGAAATTGTAAACCAATAGATTCAACAAAATTTTTATCTAAAAAAGTTTTTTAAAATGAAAAAAATATTTGCCATAGTTTGTATAGTATTCCTGACTAATGAAGCCATTAGTCAGGAATTAAACCTGCCAGTTTTCTCTCAATATTTAGCAGATAATCCTTTTGTGGTTTCACCCACGTTTGCTGGAATTGGCGATAATTTGAGGATTCGTGCCAACGGACTAACGCAATGGGTTGGGATTAAAAACGCACCACAAAATACGTCATTGTATGCAGATATGCGTTTAGGAAATCGATCGGGTGTTGGAATCACATTGTACAGCGACAAGAATGGCGCAACTAGACAAAACGGGGTTAAGTTTTCGTTTGCTCAACATATTATGCTCGATGAATATTCAAAACAATTTTTGTCTTTTGGTATTTCATACAACATCAATAATTTTAGAATTGAAACAGGAGATTTTACACCCTCTATCTTAGATCCAATTGTAACTACCGATAGATACGTTTCGAACAACAACTTCGATTTAGGATTTTTATATCGTTTGGGAGGGTTTTACACGAGTTTTAACGCTAATAATATACTCGCCAAACCTATTAAAAATTTTAGAGGAATAGAACCAACGCTGCTTTTGAACTATCAAGTGTATTCTGGTTATGTTTTTAGGAGCGACAACAGAGTAGAATGGGAACCATCGGCTTATTTTCAATATTTTCAGAGTGATAAACGTTCCACAACCGATTTAAACATAAAAGTCAGAAAATTCGACAGTCAAGATAATTATTATTGGGCGGGGTTATCTGCTCGGTTTTTGAATGATCAATCGTTTAAACCCACTCAGATTGGTCCAATGGTCGGACTCAAGAAAGCAAATTTCTATTTCGGCTATTCTTATTTGGCAACGCTCAACGAACTTTCGGGTTTCAATAGCGGAACTCATGTGATTACACTAGGATTAGACTTTTTTCAAGGAATTAGTAATTGTCCGTGTACGCAATACTTAGGAAGAGAGCAATAATATTTTAGGATTTAATATTTTTATGAAGACTATAAACGATTACGATTTCAAGAATAAAAAAGCATTAATTAGAGTCGATTTCAACGTTCCTTTAGATGAACACTTTAATGTTACAGATGTAACTAGAATCGAAGCCGCAAAGCCAACCATAGATAAAATCCTTGCGGATGGCGGAAGTGTGATTTTGATGTCCCATCTAGGCAGACCAAACGGAGTTGAATCCAAATATTCTTTAAAACATATTTTGGGAATTACATCCGAAATTCTTGGAGTGAAAGTTCAATTTGAAGAGGATTGCGTTGGAGAACTTGCAAAAAAAGCATCAGACAATCTAAAATCTGGAGAAATACTGTTACTAGAAAACCTTCGTTTTCACAAAGAAGAAGAATCAGGAAATGTTGATTTTGCAAAACAACTCGCTACTTTAGGAGATATTTACGTAAATGACGCATTTGGAACCGCCCACAGAGCGCATGCTTCGACCACTATAATTGCTCAATTTTTTCCAAAAGCGAAATGTTTTGGTTTATTAATGGCAAAAGAAATTGAAAGTTTAAATAGAGTTCTAAAGAATTCTAAAAAACCAGTAACTGCAATTCTTGGAGGCAGCAAAGTTTCTTCCAAAATTACGGTTATTGAAAACATTCTAGACAAAGTAGATCATATGATTATTGGTGGTGGAATGACATTTACTTTCGTGAAAGCACTTGGCGGAAAAATTGGAAACTCAATATGCGAAGATGACAAACAAGAATTAGCATTAGAAATTTTACGTATTGCTAAAGAAAAAAATGTTCAGATCCATATTCCAGTTGATGTAATTGCTGCCGATAGTTTTTCGAATGATGCAAAAACTCAAATTATAGATGTTTATCAAATACCCTACGGTTGGCAAGGCCTTGATGCTGGTCCTAAATCGTTAGAAATCTTTAAAAAAGTAATACTGGAATCCAACACAATTCTTTGGAATGGTCCACTTGGTGTTTTTGAAATGCCTTCTTTTTCAAACGGTACCATTCAGCTAGGAAATTTTATTTCTGAAGCCACAGCAAAAGGTGCTTTTTCACTTGTTGGTGGTGGAGATTCTGTTGCAGCGGTTAAACAATTTGGTTTCGAAGACCAAATGAGTTATGTTTCTACAGGTGGTGGCGCCATGTTAGAAATGCTCGAAGGACGCGTTTTACCAGGAATTGATGCAATTTTGTCATAAATAGTGCATTTTTAACAATATTTAAACAAACTTTTAGTTATTACGGTTTAGTTTTGTAAAATTACAATTAAATACTACCGTTATGAACATCAAAAATTTTTTATATACCTTCTCTCTATTTGTTTCATTTACGCTTTCAGCACAAATGGAAACAGATACGGTCATTTCAGTCAAATCAAATTCTCAACAAGCAATTTTAGATTCTATCAAAAATTTGCCAAAAATTTCGGTGTTAGATTCTATTAAAAAAACATTTGTAAGCCATAGTGAAATTGCATCAATGGACAATCTTTGGATGAAAGAATTGTCTAATGTTGATCTTTCTGACCTTCAATTCAAAGATATTGAGAATTTCAATCCAGACGAATCTGTAGCATATGATTTGCCAACAGATGTTTTGAAAGAACGTTTGAAATTATTGGATGCGAAATCACCTTTTAATATTGAATACAACATTGGACTAGAAAATGTTATTAAATCATTGTTAAAAGGAAGAAAAAAATCCTATGAACGTCTTATGGGAATAGCAGAATACTATTTCCCTTTATTCGAAGAATCGCTGGCAAAATATAACATCCCAATTGAGGTGAAATATCTCGCAATTGTGGAATCTGCTTTGAATCCAAAAGCAAAATCTCGAGTTGGTGCACTTGGTTTGTGGCAATTTATGTATGGAACAGGTTTGCAATACAAACTTGATATTGATTCCTACGTCGATGAACGAATGGATCCTTTAAAGGCTACTGAAGCAGCATGCAAATACTTATCTGGAATGTACACCATTTTTGGAGATTGGGATTTAGTGTTAGCATCTTATAACTGTGGTCCAGGAAATGTGACTAAAGCAATTCGCCGCTCCGGAGGATTAAAGAATTATTGGAATATCAGAAAAAATCTTCCGAGAGAAACTGCTGGATATTTGCCAATGTTTTTAGCAACTATGTATATTTTCGAATACCACAAGGAACACGGGATTAATCCTCAAAAAGCTCCTGTAAAGTTTTTCGCCACAGATACTTTGATGGTAAAAAATCAACTTTCTTTTGATCAAATTTCAAGATTAATTGACATTCCAGTTTCTGAATTACAGTTCTTGAATCCGTCATATAAACTAAACGTGATACCTTTTGTAGCACGTCAGAAAAATTATATTCGATTACCAAAAGATAAATCAGCAATTTTTGCTTCTAATGAAGACAAGATTTATTTCTTTGCTAATTACGAGGCTAACCTTCGCGAAAAACCTATGCTACAAGTTGCAAAAATAAAAGACACCACAGCATATAATTACTCAACTGAAAGTAAATGGGTTACAAGAACAAAATCGTATAGAGTAAAAAGAGGTGATAATTTAGCCGAAATTGCTATTAGATTTGGCGTTTCGTCGAACGATATAAAAAAATGGAATCGATTGAGAAGCAATAATGTTTCGAAAGGTAGAAATTTGAGAATTACAACAACAGAAAAAGTAAATGTTCGAGTTCGAACAAAAGCTGATCCTGTTGAAAAAATCATATTTACCAAACCAGTAGAAAGTGTTGCGGTAGTTGATCCAACATTTGGGAAAACTGAAACAGTAGTGAAACCAAAAGAAATTGAAATTGCACAACCCAAAACTGTAAAAGAAGAAATTGCTTATAAATTAGAAAAAGTAATTTCATATAAAGATGTTACAAAATTTTATAAAGTAAAAAAAGGTGACAATCTTGGCGAAATTGCTGATCGATATGGAGTTACAACTTCAGAAATTAAAAAGTGGAATCGACTAAAAAACAATAGTGTTCAAAAAGGGAAAAGTTTGAAAATTATAACTAATGAAAAAGTAGTTTCCACCGTTCGCAAAAAAGAGAAAAAACAAATTGATGTAATTATAGTTCCAGTTGTTGCATCAGAAAACAAGTCAAAAAAAGTTGAATCAAACGATACAATTTCAAACTCCATATTAAATTATATTGTTGCAAAAGGCGATAATGTATGGAACATTTGCAAGAAATTCAATATTAGTTTGTCACAATTGAAAGAATGGAATAATTTTGAAGGCGAAAGTTTGTTGCTAGGCACAAAAATTTTTATTGCCAATCCAAAAGGAGAGACAAACAAAAACAACACGGATTATATAGTTACTAAAGGAGAAAGTTTTTGGACAATATGCAAAAAATTCAACATTACTGCTTTGGAATTAAAAACGTGGAATGATTTAAAAGAAAATAAAGTTCTTGTTGGTTCAAAAATTATCATATCAGCAGATTCATATAACAATACAATAGTTGAAAAAACGGTTAAACCAAAAAAAGAAAGCAAAAAATTTGCAGAATTAAAAAAGAGAGAACAATTGTATTTGGTTAAAAAAGGAGATACTTTATCTAGTATTTCTAAAAAATATCCTGGAGTTACTGTTGCTGATTTAAAAAAATGGAATGATATTCGAAATGGAGATATTAAACCAGGAATGAAATTGAAAGTAAACGGATAGATAAACAAATTATATAAATTTTACAAGGCAAAATGAAACAAAATTATCTATTGTTAATTCTATTTTCATTTTGTTTTTTTTCATGTATTGATACCACCGAAAATAGGATTTTAAAAACCTCTGGAAAAACAAATAGTATCTCAATTATTATCGACGACCAACTTTGGGTTGGAGAAATTGGAGACACAATCAGAAATAAATTTGCTGCTCCTGTGGTTGGTCTCCCTCAGGAAGAACCAATTTTTACTATCAATCAATATCCAGTTAAACTACTCGAAGGGTATTCTTCGAATAGTCGAAACATTATAATCATAAAAAAAGAGTCAAAAAGCCGTTTTGAGATAAATGAAAACGAATTTGCGAAACCACAAAACGTGGTTCATATTTCTGGCAAAACTGCTTTAGAAATTTTAGATACAATTCAAAAAAATGCACCTTTAATTATTCAAAAAATTCAAAATACTGAAACTCAAGAGTTACAAAAAACCTTTAATAAATCTGTTTTAGATTCTAAAAAAATAGCCAAAAAGTTTGCTGTTTCTTTAAATATTCCTAAAACATATAAAATTGTCTTACAAAAACAAAAGTTTCTTTGGCTCAAAAAAGAAATCACTTCTGGAAGCACAAGTTTAATGATCTATGAAGTTCCAACAAATACTATAAAAAGAGATAAAAACGCTTTAAAAAGCATCTCAAGAATGCGAGATTCAATTGGTAATTTATATGTTCATGGTGCAGTTCGATATTCAAGAATGATTTCTCAACCTTCTTTTGTTCCGATTCTAAACAGAACGCTTTTAATCGAAAAAGATCTTTGGCAAACTAAAGGTGTTTGGGAAATGGAAAACGATTTCATGTCTGGCCCTTTTGTAAACTATTGCATATTTGATCGAGTAAAAGACAGAATTGTGGTTCTTGAAGGATTTTGTTATGCACCATCAAAAGAAAAACGAGATTTAATGTTTGAATTAGAATGCATTATGAAATCGTTAGAATTTATTAAACCAACAACCAAAAAGTAATGAAATTAGAATGGAACATAAAGACTTTTGACGAACTTTCAAATCAGGAATTATATAATTTGTTGCGTTTGCGATCGCAAATTTTTGTAGTAGAACAAAATTGTGTTTTTTTAGATATGGATTCTAAAGACGATTTTGCACTCCATTTAATAGGAACTCTAGAACGTAAAATTCTTGCTTATGCGCGTCTTTTTAATGCAGGCGATTTTTATGAAAATGCTTCGATTGGTCGTGTGGTAATTGACGAAAATTATAGAGACAAAAAATGGGGAAATGATTTGATGACCCATGCAATTGATGGTATTGCGAATCATTTCAACCAAACCAAAATCACCATTGGTGCACAATTATATTTGCAAAAATTCTATGAAAAACATGGATTTGTAGTTACTAGCGAGGTTTATTTAGAAGATGATATTGAACATATAGAAATGAAGATTGAATAATTATATTTTAGTAATTTTAAGTTCAACTCTTCGATCATAATCGGGCTCTCGACCAAGAGGGACAGTGCTTCCGTAACCTTTGAAAGTCATTCTCTCTTTTTTTATTTTTTTAGAAATAAAATAATTATAAACTACTTCTGCTCGGTTTTTAGACAAGGTTCTTTTGTGCGTATCCATGTCCACAGCTTCGTGCTGGTTTGGAGGCGTGCAACACACGTGACCCTGAATTTCGAATTCTAAAGTTTTGTTTTTTAGAATCAGAACAGCTAATCGGTCCAATTCTTTTCGTGTTTCTGGGGTTAATTTACTACTTCCTTGATCAAAAAGAATCTTCTCTAAATAAATTTGATCTCCAACCACATGATCCATTCTAATTTCTTTGAAATTGCTTGGCGTTTTTGGAACGGGCTTAAGATTCAGAACCACATCAACTCTTCGGTTTTTGGTTCGTTCCTCGGCAACATTTTGGATGGCATTTGGATCTTTTATAGAAATGGAACCCTTACCTTCGATAGTGAGAATAACTTTTGATTTGATGCCACTTTTTTTGAGTTTTTCTTGTATTGAATTAGCTCTTTTATTCGATAGGTTGATGTTGTATTCTTCTTTTCCAACATCATCAGTGTATCCGAAAATTTGAACACTTTCAATTTTTGTAGAGTCCGTTTTTTTTATAAAATCAACAACTTCGTTTCCTTGCTTTTCGTCTAGAGTAAATTTGTCAAATTCGAAATATACTGAATGAGTTGATTTTTGGGCTTGAACAATCCCAAAAACTAAAATCAATATGTAGTTCAAAAATCGCATTATAGCTTAAGAATTGTTTTGTATTCATTTGGATTGTTGAGAATTGCTGTTGCTTTTTTAATTTCGGAATTATTTTTTATTCTGTAGGTATATAGTCCGTTTTTGTATTGATAACGTACAATAATATCATCGAGAATCATTTTTTTGATTTCGTCTTTGTATTTGTCTAGCAATTTGTCCTCACTTTTTTGAACGGCCGACAATAAATTTTGATATTCCAAACTAATATTTTCATCAATCTTTTCTTTTTTTGCTGCTTCTAAAGTATTTTTTAGCGTGAGTTCGGTTTCTGTATTAAAACTAAAATTAGACTTTTTTAAAAATACCTTAAAATTATTAAAATCTCCATCAGAAATCGTCGGAATTTTATCTCCTAATGATGGATTTTTATAATAATAATCAGTGACAAAATTAAATATTCCATCATTTTTAACTAAAGATTCTGTAATTGTACTTAGTTTAGTTTCTGCCAATTCCACATCGGGTTGAATTCCTCCACCATCATAAACGGTTCGTCCCTTTTTTGTTTTAAACGGATTATATTTTGTAGCATCTGTTCGAACGGCTTTTCCATTTTTGTCTTTGTGCCAATAATCTAAGGCTTGAATGCATCTGCCAGCAGGCGTAAAATAACGAGAAATTGTTACTTTTACCTGAGTTCCATAAGTCAATTCCATTGGACGTTGCACGAGTCCTTTTCCAAAACTACGACTTCCAACAACCACAGCCCGATCCAAATCTTGCAAAGCTCCAGAAACTATTTCAGATGCAGAGGCACTTTTTCCGTCCACAATAACAACTAAAGGAATTTCTAAATCAATTGGGTTTTGATTGGTTTTATAAATTGTATTATATTTTTCTACTTTGGATTTAGTAGTAACAATTACTTCGCCCTTTGGAACAAAAAGACCACAAATATTAACCGCTTCTTGCAATAAGCCTCCAGGATTTCCTCTCAAATCCAAAACTATTTTTTCTGCGCCATCTTTCTTTAGTGCTTCTAGAGCATCTTTAGTATCTTGAGATGCTTTTTTACTAAAATGAGATAAAACAATATAACCGGTTTTATCATCAATTTTACCATAGAAAGGAACGGATTTTATCTCGACTTCGTCCAAAACAATTTGAGTTGTTTGTGTTTTTCCTTGACGTATGAATTTCACTTCAATTCTAGTGTTTTTTGAACCCTTCATTAAGTTTGTAGCATCGTCTTTGTAATCTGCCAACGAAGTTTCTCCGATCTGAATAATCTCGTCACCAGGTTTTAGTCCTGCCTTGTCTGCAGGAAAATCTTTATAAATTTCTTTCACAATTGCCTTTTCTTCTCTACGAGAAATGGTTGCACCAATTCCAGTGTATTCACCGGTCTGATTGATTTTAAATTTCAAAACATCGGCCTCATTGAAGTAATTAGTGTAGGGGTCCAAATCTGCCAACATGCTTTTTATGGATTTATCCATCAATTGCGATGGACTCACTTCATCCACATAATTCATGTTTACCGTTCGATACAAATCCGTGAAAATTTCGATTTGCTTGGCAATTTCAAAAAAATCTTCTTTGAAACTCGATCCAATGCCAATGAAAATCAAACCAAAAACAGGGATTATGACTTTCTTTTTGAAAAATTTATTCATTTTTAATGGTTTTTTTCTTAATTCGTTTTCTAATAAAGTAGAATCCTAATACGAAAATAAGAATAAAAGGCCAAACTTGTAGTAATCCAATGAAGAAATTCGACATAGAATTAAAACCAGAAGCAATTGCAGTCCATATTTTTGACCCAAAAGACTCGGTTGCACCTTCTTGCTCAGCAACTGTTTTGTAACATTCGATAGAAATGGTACTCATGGAAACTCGACTTTGCATGTAACGAAGTTGTCCCTCTTTTGCCTCAATTTCTTCTCGAATTGTGGCTAATTGTGTTTCGATTTCGATCATTTCGGAAACTTTATTGGCTTTTTTAAGTAATTCGAAATAACGAATTTCTAACACTTTTTTAGCTTTCAGTCGTGCATCTATGTCAATGTATTGCTCGGTTACATCGTCAGAAGAAATTTCTTTTTTATCGAAATACGAAACACCTTTTGAAATATCAGCAATAAAAACATCGAAATTTTTACTCGGAATTCGAACGACTAGGTTCCTAAAAACGGTTCCATAATCCTTGCCTTCGTTATCATTTTGGATAATGGCGCCATGTTTTTTTACAGCGTTTTGAATTGCAGTATACGACTCATTTAAATCATTCGTTTCAAATCGAATGTTTGCGTTCTTAATGATTTTAGCTTCAGTGGGAATTTCAGAACCAGTTGGCGGTGAAGCTGGAGGAGGTGGAGGAGCTTCCGTTACTTCCATTGCAGCAGTAGCAACTTCCTCATTTCCATTTACTTTTGGAGGAAGGTTAATCATCATTTTAGATTTTGACAGGTTTGCTTCTTTGGTTTTTTGACAACTAAAAACAATACACAATACAATCAAGAGTGGGAAAATAGTTTTCATGGGGATTTTGTTTAGAATTTTAGAACGCAAAAATCAATCCAAATGGTATAATTAATTTTCTGATTTTATTGCAACAAGAAATTTCTTGAAAATTTGTATGGTTTTTTCATGTATTTCATCGTATTTCAATCGGTCTTTGGTTTGATAAAAAAACATGATAGCATAGGGTTGTTCCATATTATCAATTAACAAATGTTTATTTAAACGATAGGTTTCTCGCAAAACACGTTTAAAATAATTTCGATCAACGGCATGTTTAAAATATTTTTTAGAGACCGAAACGCCCATTTTGATTTTCTCATTATTTTGTAAATCGATTGGTATAAAAACCAAACGCAAGGGATATTTTGAGACCGATTTTCCTTCAGAAAAAAGTAAATCGATAGCGGTTTTGCTTTTGAGTTTTTCGTTTTTTGGGTAGGTAAATGCCATGTTTCAAAAGTAACAAAAAATGTAGATTTTTTTAAGATTTAGAAACTATATGTTTTTATCAAAAAAAATGCTTTTCGATTTGAAAAGCATTTTTAAGTTTTTAACTAATTTTCTAAAGAATATTTTTTGTGAGCCTCTAAAAAAGTTTTTAGAAAATGAATCACATGATCTTTATCAGATTTCAGAATTTTATCTTGATTAAAATCTCTCAAAGATTCAAATTTGTTTATTTTATCGAAATGAGAATCATCAAAAGCCATGAAATATCCTGTAAAGTAGCGTTTGTCAATTTTCTTTTGGTCAAAAGCAATGATGTTTTTGTGTCTTTTGTCTTTTTTGATTATTTCAAACAAATCTAAAACAGATTTTTTTTCACCTTCCAGAACTTGTATAAATTCTCCATTTTTATGTAGAAGTATTCCAGTGATATCAATTGATCTATTAGCCTTCTGAGATTTTAATAATAAATTATTCAAATCTGAATCGCTCATTTTGTTTTTGGTCGCAGTGCTTAAATAGATAAGTCTAAACATTCTAGTATAATTTAAAAAACAATTTTTATCCTTTTAATCCTTCTTCTAATTCAACTTTATATTTTCTCAAAACTCCTCTTGTCATACCAAGATTCGCTTTTGATTTATCAACAGACAAATAAATCATATATTTTTTATTTGGAGAAACATCAAGAATATGTATTTGAGTAGTAAGTGTTATTAAAATATCTTCGATTTCATTCCCTGCAAGTCCAAGGTTTTGCACTGCTGATAATTTAGCTTTTACAACTTCAATGTTATATGCAGCTGCTAATTCAACATCAAAATCTGATTTTGTAGAGTAACTTCCAAAACACAATCCGGTTTCAATTTCTGCTACTGCTACTGCTATAAATCCATTCACGTTAGTTTTCATTTCATTGATGAAAACTGTAATTACATCTGTACTCATAATAATTTGGGGTTTTAATTGTTTATTTTAATTTTAGTGCTAAAGCGTCTATTTGATGGAGAAACATTCCAAGGTTTGATCCAGATTTTTTAAAAACTAACACGAGATTTTCTTCATCAATTTTGGTAAAAACGAAAAAGCCTTCAGATGTTTTCATGTAAAGTTGTTTTAGTGTTCCTTTTTCTAAATCTTCAAGAAATTTTTCTGTCATGGAAACAATGGCATCACTCATTGCAGCAACGCTATTTGTATGAGGCACATTTACTTCTAATTTAATTAATCCTCCAACCTTCATTATCAAAGCAGATTCAGAATCTGTTTCTTTTAAGAATTCCTGAATTATAACCTCAGTTTTTAACATTATCATTTAAATTGTTTATTTGTTTACACAAAAACCACAAAGATTGTTAATTTTATTTTACAAATGTATTAATATTTTATAAATTTACAAAAAAAATAGAATGAAAAATATTAATCACCAAGAGGTTATAATAGATATTGAAAAACGAATGAAGTTTTTCGAAGAAATTAGAATTAATAAGATCCTTACAAAAGAAAAGGAATCAAATACGCAAATTAAAGAAATTGATTTTGTTGAAACAAAAAGTCATTTGACTTTTGAAAAAGAAGATTTATTTAGTAATGGTGTTTTAGAAAAAATAGAAAACATCACCAAAAAAAATGATTCCTTTTTGAAAGTAGAGGATCATGATGTATTGAAACCAAAAAAAGAGGCAACTAAAAGTTTTTTTAAAGTAATTACTAATTTTTTTGATGGAAAATCTAATGAAACTAACTTAGATGAAGCAAAAACAATTACTGATAAAGTTTTAGAAGTTGACAAAATAGATATTAAATCAAAAAATAAAATGTCTGGCGAAACCATAACTAATTCCAAAAAAATTAAAGCAGAAAAAAATTAATACCTGAAAAAAATTTCTTAGAATTCAAGAATACAAATCTTGAATTTAGAAAAAACAAACGTAAAAGTAATTTTAAAAACTATAAATTTTATTAGGAATTACACAGTAATTTAGTTTTACATCATTTTCAAAAATATCAGAAATTATATCTTCTGCTTCGAAAAAACTGAGTCCAATTTTGATGGTTTCGGGTTTGCAATTCATTAAGAATTTATCATAAAAACCTTTGCCATAACCTACTCTATTTCCAATTTTATCAAAAGCTAAAAGCGGAACAAAAACAACATCTATTTTAGATGTTGGAACTTCAATTCCGTCAACTGGTTCTGAAATATTGTATTCATTTTTCTTGATTTTTGTGTTTTCTGTTAATAAAAAATGAGTCATTTCAAGAGTTTCAAAATCGGATTTCGAAATAACGATTTCTTTATCTTTTCCTTGCAAAACATGAAGAATGTTTTCCGTATTGACTTCGTTTTTAATTGATATTGGCAGAAATACATGATAATAAGTTTTATCCCAAATATCCATTTTCAGAATTTGGTTAGCAATTTCAAGTGACATTTCATCAATTTCATTTTCACTTAAATCAAATCTAAATTCTTTATATTTGAGCCTTAGTTCTTTTTTATTCTCCGCCATCTCCAATTATATTTGACATGTGATAAATTGCATCTCCTTCATACACAATTGGTGAATGATTGGCATTGATAACATATCCATTATTTGGTGCTTTAACTTTTTGTTCGAATTTTCCAAAGGGATCGGTTATTAATCCTAGAACCGTTCCTTTTTCGACAAAACATCCAATTTTGTTATTATCGTGAAACAATCCAGAGCATTTGGCACGCAACCAACCCGATTTTTCTATGTAAATTGTTTTGGTTTTTTGATACTCGACTCTCTGTTTACCAGATAACATTCCTAAATAATTCAATAATCTTTTTGTCCCATTTATGCCTTCGGTTGCTACTTGAGTATTAATATCTAGTGATTTTCCGCCTTCGAAAAGTAACATTTTTACATTCATTTTTTCAGATGCGTTTCTAAAGGAACCAGCAATATTTTTAGAGTATAATGTAAAAGGAGCATCGAAAATATCGGCAAGTTTTTTTAGATCAGGATTATTGGGTGTCAATCGAATTTGTGGTGCGTTAAACCTGCTTGCGCCACCAGCATGAAAATCAATTGCAAAATCAACCACAGGCATAATTTCGGAAAGTATATGATGTGCGAATCTACTTGCCAACGAACCTTTTTTACTTCCTGGAAAAACCCGATTCAAATCGCGACCGTCAGGAAATTCCCTAGATTTATTGACAAATCCAAACATATTAACTATCGGAATACAGATAATAGTTCCAATTTTTGGTTTATTAATTTTCTGAATAATAATTTGTCTCACTATCTCGACACCGTTAATTTCGTCGCCATGAATACCAGCTGATAGCAAAACAACTGGACCGTCAGCAAGCGAACGTTCAATAATTACCGGAATTTTGAGTTTAGTTGTAGTGTGCAGCCGAGCGATTTCCATGTCTATGGTTTTGCTTTCACCAGCCAAAATTGTTTCACCAAGAATGGTTATTGAGTTAGATTTTTTCATTAAATAAATTAATTTTTAAATGTAGTAATAATTTTTTAAATGTTTAAATTTGTAGAAAAAGTTTCAAGGTCAATTGCAATGACAATTTCAATTTCAAAATGGAAAATACTTTATTAGCATTAGAACTAAAATCACAATTAGACCAACTTCGACCTATAAATAAGGAACAAGAAAGTCGAATTATGCAAAAACTCCGTTTGGATTGGAATTATCATTCGAACCATCTTGAAGGGAATTCGTTGACTTATGTCGAGACCAAAGCGCTAATTTTGTTTGGAATTACGGCTCAAGGCAAACCACTAAAGGACACTTTAGAAATAACTGGTCACAATGAAGCGATTGATTGGGTTTTAGAGATGGTAACTGGCGAACG
>JAYWEG010000068.1:0-2247 GCA_043779445.1 Bacteroidota bacterium | reverse complement strand
AGAAAAGGGAGCTGAAACTGTTGAAATATTGCAAATAAAATTTCTATTTTTGATTTAATTATTTTAAACATAGAGATTATAAATATAGAGAATGTTCTTAAAAAAAAGAGATCCCTAGCCCCGATAGAAAGGAAAAAACATTTTTAGGCAATTTTTTTTGACCTAAAAATTTTTGGGATGATTGCTACGCCAATTCGCACTTTCAGGCTCGGCTGCGGGAAATATCTCCTAAATTGCCACGTTCCTCACAATGAAAATTAAATAATTCCGTTCATTAGAACCTTTGTCATATTGAATTTTAGGACTTTCTCGTTGATGGTGTTTTTTTTGCCATACCATGCATATAGAGTACGCAATGTTGAGAGCATCGAGAAAATGATGACTTCGGGGTTGAGATTTTTGATTTCTTGGTTTGCGATTCCGGTTTTGACGATTTTTCGAAAATTTTGCTCGTAATCGTCTCTCATTTTGAGAAAATATTTAAGATTTTCGTTTTCTAGATGCATCCAATCGTTGTTTAATGAAGCGAGTTCGTTGGGATTTCTGATGGTGATTTCGATGTGGAGTTCGATTATTTTTTCGAGTTTTAGGATTGAAGTTTCGTTAGAATTGACGATATGATTCATTTTACTGGTAAATTCTTCGGCAATTTCGATGATGATTAAAACTAAAATTTCTTGCTTGGACTTGATATGATTGTATAAACTTGCAGCTTTGATATCTAGCGAATTAGCGATATCTCTCATGGTTACTGCGCTGTAGCCTTTTTCTTTGAAAAGTTTAGCGGCAATTGCAATAATTTCGGATTTGCGGTCGAAAGGTTTCATAAATCTGATACTTTATTTAAAGTAAAATCAGATTCTTTATTGACAATATTTCCTTGATATTGCAATTTCCAACCC
The DNA here is from genome assembly GCA_043779445.1 of Bacteroidota bacterium. Taxonomy (GTDB): domain Bacteria; phylum Bacteroidota; class Bacteroidia; order Flavobacteriales; family Flavobacteriaceae; genus Flavobacterium. The sequence continues at coordinate 1,345 of JAYWEG010000068.1, read as the reverse complement.
ATGGAATTGGTTAGGATTAAAATTTTAGATAGCTCAGAAACTAATCGGTTTTTGGCATTCGTTTTTAGTGTTGAAGTCGCTATTTTTTTTGATAAATTTGCTCTGGCTATATTATTTATTTTGTTGTAATCGCTGCCTGTAAACTCATTAAAAGTCGAAGATTCGGTGTCGTAATATTTAAAATCTGGACTTATTTTTATTTCTTCTTTTGGAATATTGGTAAGGGTAAGGATTTTGTTTTTGGCATCAATATCGTATTTTACTTGGCTCAAATCGAAACCCACCGTTACATCGGCATTAACAACTACAATTGCTTTTTTATCGAAACTAAAACCTGGAATTATAGTTTCTTTACTGTCTTTATAAGTTAAAACTTCGGCAAAATGACCTTCTGTCACTACTAGTTTTCCAACGTTTTTTATTTGTTGTTGGATAAGATTGGTGTCATATTCTATTGTTGAATTGCTTGAACTTGATGTGAAATATTTGTATCCAAAAAACAAAACCAAAGCAATTAGAATTAAAACTGCCCATTTTCTGATTTCTGAAATTTTGTCGAAAAGATTAGTTTTTGGTTGAGTTTGCGTTGCCATTTAATTTCTATTTTATGCAACGAATATATAAAACTTAAATTAAATTATTGCTTTTTGCTTTTGCTATCGCTTCCAATTTATTGTGAACTTGTAGTTTTGTGTAAATATTCTCAACATGTTTGCGAATAGTTCCTATTGATAAAAATAAGTTTTCGGCAATGTCGTTATATTTTATTCCTTTTGATAATTGTTCGAGAACTTCAGTTTCACGAGTGGTAAGATTAAATTCTTCTTTTTTTATATTAGTTTCGAACTCTACAGGATTCCGAAATAGCTTTAGTGTTTTCATGGCTATTGACGGCGTCATGGTTGCTCCACCTTGTATGGTTTCTATAATTCCTTGATGTAAGTCCTTTGGGTTTACTTCTTTTAGCAAATAGCCATCGGCACCTGCTTTTATAGCATTAAAAATATTTTCGTCGTTGTCGAAAACTGTTAGCATTATGATTTTTATTTGCGGATATTTATTTTTGATAAATAATGTTGCTTCAATTCCGTTCATGTTGGGCATTTCGATATCCATGAGAATCAAATCGATAATATGATTTTTTTCTAATTTTTCGATACAATTCTTCCCATCGAAAGCAGTAAATTTGAGTTCAAAATCATCAAAAAAAGATAGTTTTTCTTGAGTGGCTTTTATTAGGAATGAGTTATCATCTATTATGGCTATTTTTATCATTAGATTAAATTTATTTAGGTAAAAGTAAATGAAATTTTACAAAAAAAAATACGACAAATATCGTATTTTT
>JAYWEG010000067.1:0-14321 GCA_043779445.1 Bacteroidota bacterium | reverse complement strand
CGATTTCAAACTTGAATTTTATGCTCCAGGATTAAAAAAAGGAGATTTCAATATAGAAATCGATCAAAAAACATTAAGTATTTCTTCTGAAAAACAGTTTGAAGTCGAAGACAACAATGAAAAATATTCCCGTAAAGAGTTTAGTTTTTCATCTTTTAAACGTAGTTTTAATTTGCCAGAATCAGTAAATTTCGATGCTATTGAGGCAAATTATGAAAACGGTATTTTGTTTGTGAGTCTTCCTAAAAGAGAGGAAGCATTGCCAAAACCAAAACGATTAATAGCAATTGGTTAAAAAAATGTTTTAAATTAAAAACGCATCTTTTTAGATGCGTTTTTTGTTTAACTAATTTTGAAATTAATTAAACAAGAACTATATTTGTATCAAATTAATTCACAATGAAACATATCTCAAAAAATGATATTTCCAAAATGCAAAAAATCCAAAGATTGAACCTAATCAATTCATGTACGGGTTATAAATCTGCCAATTTAATCGCAACAAAATCTACTAATGGAATCGAAAATGTTGCTGTTTTTAGTAGTATAACTCACCTAGGAAGTAATCCCGCAATGTTGGGTTTTATTGTTAGACCAACCACAGTTCCAAGAGACACATACAAAAACATTAAAGAAACTGGATTTTTTACAGTCAATCACATTACTGCAGAAATGATTGAAGATGCACACCAAACCTCTGCAAATTATGACGCAACAATTTCTGAATTTGACAAAACAAATCTTGAGCCAGAATACAAACCTAATATCCATTTTCCATTTGTAAAAAATGCTCCTGTACAATTGTTTTGCAAATATTTGAACGAATATCACATCAAAGAAAATGATACTATTCATGTTATTGCATCGATAGAAAATGTTTTTTATGATGAAAAACTGGAACATAACGACGGATGGTTGCAACTTGACAGGGCTAATATAGTAGCAATTAATGGGCTTGATGGCTATTGTATACCAGTTTTACTTGACAGGTATGAATATGCTAGAGTTGATGTTGCTATTAAATCATTTAACGATTAACATAAAGTAACAGATAAATTCTAAAGTTAACTAAAAAAAGGTTTGTACACTTTGTGGTTAAAACATTTAAAACATGAAAACATTACGATTAATTCTTGGCGACCAACTCAATGAGCAACATTCTTGGTTTGAAAATACTGATGATGATGTAATTTATTTAATGGCTGAAATGCGTCAGGAAACCGATTATGTCAAACATCATATTCAGAAAGTAGTGGCATTTTTCTTGTCGATGCGAAATTTTGCAATTGATTTAAAATCTAAAAATCATCAAATAGAGTATTTTCATATTTATGATAAAGAAAATCCTCAAGATTTAGAAAAATTAATAAAACTTAATATTGAAAAACTCAAAATTGAAAAATTCGAATATTTGTTTCCAGACGAATATAGGCTTGACAATCAATTGAAAACAATTTGCAAAAATCTAAAAATTGAAACCGAAGCATTCGATTCAGAACATTTTTATACTTCTCGAAAAGAATTATCAACCTTTTTCGATGGAAAAAAACTGTTATTGATGGAGAATTTTTATCGCATGATGCGAAAAAAACACGAAGTCATGATGGTCGGTGCAACTCCCGAAGGCAATCAGTGGAATTTTGATCACGACAACCGTAAGAAATATACTGGACAAGTTCCCATTCCAAAAGAGAAAAATTTCGATAGAAACATTACAAATGTTTTGTCAGAAATTGAAAACTCAGGAATTAAAACCATCGGAAATATTGATTCACAAAAATTTGTATGGCCCACTTCACGAAAAGAATGTTTGGAGGTTTTGGATTATTTCTGTACTAATTTACTAGTACATTTTGGCGATTATGAAGATGCTATGCATACCGACGAAAAATTCTTGTTTCACTCCAGATTATCATTCGCAATGAATTCGAAAATGCTTTCGCCTAGCGAGGTTGTAAATGCGGTTGTGGATCATTATCATGCTAATGAAGAAGTAATTTCAATATCGCAAGTCGAGGGGTTTGTTCGACAAATTTTGGGCTGGAGAGAATATATTCGTGGAATTTATTGGAAAGAAATGCCTGATTATGCTTCCAAAAATCATCTGCAAAACACCAACAAGTTACCCGATTTTTTCTGGACAGGAAAAACCAAAATGACTTGTATGCAAAAGGCAATTAGCCAAAGTTTAGACGACGCCTATGCGCACCACATCCAACGTTTGATGGTCATTGGAAACTTTACTTTACTCACACAAATGCATCCCGACGAAGTCGACGCATGGTATTTAGGGGTGTATATCGATGCGATTGAATGGGTCGAAATGCCCAATACACGGGGTATGAGCCAATATGCCGATGGCGGAATTATTGCTACTAAACCCTATGTATCATCCGGAGCATACATCAATAAAATGAGTAACAATTGCTCAAAATGTCATTATAATGTGAAAGAAAAATTTGGAGAAAAAGCCTGTCCATTCAACACCTTGTATTGGAATTTTCTAGACGAAAAGAAAGACTATTTCAAATCGAATCAACGCATGGGCATGATGATGAACATGTTAAAGAAAATGGATCCCGAAGAGTTATATAAAATTAAAGTAAAAGCAAACGAAATTATTGATAATTTGAATTCGTATTAATTAGTAAGGAATTTTTATTCCTTTTGCAGAATCCAATACAAAAGAAATTAACCAGGCTACTTGGCTGTTTTTTGTATAGAAAAATCTTTTAGTATCTAAATTTCCAATATTTTCTAACGAAGACATGAGTAAAGTGTTTGCAGCAATGAGCTGTCTTTGATTGTAAGTGTTTAGTACTTTTTCAATATTTTTATCTGTGGATGACATTTCTACATATTTTTTGAAACTATTTTGTAGAAACGCATGATATTCTTGCAAATCGTTGAAGGTAAATTCATTGTAATCGTCTTTAACAGTCTTCAAATTCATCATGCAATAGGCCCAAGGTGCACCGCCAGCAAGGTAAATAAATTCTTTTGTTTTTGACAATTCGTGCTTGCTAAACATTTCGACGACTTTTGCATCAAGTGTCGGAATATAGTTAAAAATAGCTTCATTATAAGATTCTAAATCTTTTTTGGGTTCTGTTTTTTGTTCTAATATTTCGTTAAACGAAAGTGTACCAAATTCTAAGCTAATTGGTTTAAAAACAATATCATTCCCTTTTGCATCTTCTACATATCCTCCTTTAATGCTCGTTCCTCCAAAATCTAGAATCAATGATATCATAAAATTTTCTTGGGGTACGCTACCTCTCAATAAAAATACAGATTCTGTTTTTTCTGAAACAAGATTAACATTTTTCATTGTCGCATCAATAACTTTATCCACTAAAACACTAATGTTTTTTGCTTTATTTACCCCAGAAGAAGCCACAATATAAATATTTCCTATACTAATATTAAATTCTTTTTGCAATATTTCAAAATCTTCTGAAATAACTTTTACTGCTTCATCTATCTTTTTTGAATAAAGTGTGCCATTTTTTGCGAGATCTTGAGCGAGACCAATGTTTGTGGTCCAAAATTCGATTAATTCGTAATTTTCTTTTTCAAGATTTGAGATTTTAATAACAGAAGTTTTAATCCCTTGACTACCAATTTCAATTCCTCCATAGAAACCTTGAGAAAACGAATTTATGGATAAAATTAGAAGATAAAAAAATATAATCGATTTTAGAAATTTCATTACATTAAAATTTAATAAATTGCTTTAGAACCTTTGGCAGTTTCTGCGACATAGGATAATAACCAAGCAATTTGTCCTTGCTTGACAAAATATAGTTTTTTGTTTTCTATTCCACCTAAATTTTCTAAAGAAGCAATCAATATCGCATTTGCAGCAATCAAATATTTTTGAGAGTAGGTTTTAAGCACTTTTGATGCCTCTGCATCTTTAGCTGCAAAGTCTACAAATCTAGAGAAATTATTTTTTAAAACGGCATCGTAGTATTTGACATCTTCGAAAGTAAATCGGGCAAAATTGTCATTAATCGCTAAATCGTTCATCAAAGTATAGAAAGCCCAAACGGCACCACCAGAAAGATAAATGTTTTTCTTTGACTTGGACTCAAGTCTTTCATCATACATTTTGTTTATTTCAGCTTCGAGTTGGGTATTGTAGTCGAATAATCGATCCGAAAATTCAGTGACATCATTTTGGTTTTTTACTTTTTTATTGATTTTTTCGGCTAGGGTAATGGTTCCTAAATTCATATTCAAAGGAAAAAAAACATTAGTTTCTCCATTAAAATTTTCAACATAGCCACCTTTAGTATTTCCCCCGCCAATATCTAAAATCATAGAGTCTTCGAATCGTTTTTGAGCAATTGTTCCCCTAAATAATAATTTTCCTTCGAGTCTCGAAGTAATTACATCTAATTGTTTTTTAGTGGTTTTTAAGACTTCATTTACCAAATCCTCCATATTTTTAGCCATTCCAACCCCAGATGATGCCACAATGTATATGTTTTCTGGAAGAATTTTATGAATCTCTAAGAGTTTTTTGTAATCTTCTTGAACAATTTTACAAGCCATTGCAATATCGTCTGCTGCTAAATTGCCATCGACAGAAATTCCTTTTGCAATTCCAACATTATCCGTCCAAAATTCTTTTAAAGTAAAAAGATTTTTTTTGGCATTTTCAACATCTAAAACGGTTACTTTTATACCTTTACTCCCAATTTCGATGCCACCATACAAGATATTCGAAAAGGAATTTTGAAAAAAAAGAACCAATCCTAAAATCAAAAAGATGTTTAAATATTTTTTTTTGTAATTGTGTTTCATTTTAGGACTACGATTTATTTATTATTAAAATTCTTATTATTTATAAGCAAATATATAAAATATTTTGTTTAAATACAAAGCTGTTTTGAATTCAATTTTTCATTTTGATTTCAAAACCAATTTAGTCGATGTTTTTATGATTTCCATTTTATTCATCATCATTTTTCTAAATTTTCCGTCGATGAACATTTTGGCTTGGTCATCATAATGTTTACTAAACGGGTTTCCAGAATTTCCCGAAGGTAAAATGCTCAAACTATTTTCTAAATCTGAAAAATCAATAATTCGTCGTGTTGATGGTCCGCCTTTAACAGTCAAAACTGCATCATCAGAATACGTAAAAAGATTATTATTTATGACTTCATTAGAACCCGAAATATCGAAAGTTCCGATGCCAAAAATAGGTTTAAGTAAAGCAACGCTAGACAATGGATGTTTTATTTCCAGTTTATGGACCCGATTCCAAGTCCAAGAATTTAAATCATCACCCAATTGATTTTCTAGACTAGAAATTGCATTTATAAAAGATTTTTGAAAAATTTCTTGACGTTTTTCGATTTTATTTTTGGTCGAAATGTTATCCCACCAAGGAGAATTTTCTATTTTAGATTGATTACCAATAATTTGTTTTACTATATGTGTTTTTAATAATTGATTAAACGAAATAGTACCCAATTCATCTTCGAAAGTATTTTTTAAGTAAAAATAAACCCATTTATTGTAAATTGTTGGTGCAATATCATCAAGATCATTCGACCCTTTCCAGGATTCTAAAATTTTAATAGCTTGATTCTCATTTGACGAAAGGCTATTTTTATTCAAATACGAGATGAAATTTTTAGAAATTTCGGTCGCCACCGACGAAGTATTATCGATTATCATTTGGCTTACCGCTGTTTTATCCCAATTGGATTTTTCGTCTAACAAACCCGAAATTCTTTTGGCTCGGTCTTCTGGCAAATAATATCCTGGATAATTATAGCCATTTATAGTCTCGGGCATGTTATTAGACGAATAAACATAACCATTTTTAGGGTTAATAGATTTTGGATTTTCATCAAATGAAAGAAAGGTTTTTTTATCATCATTACCGTTAGTTCCATTTAGAATAAAATTCGGATTGACGCCTTTTTCGAGTTTATATAATTTCCCACTAGTGAACCAAGCTACATTATTTTTGGCATCGCCATACATAATATTTAATCCTGGAGCGACAATTATTGATACCGAATTCTCGAAAGTATGAATATTTTTGGCATGGCTCATTCCATAAACTGCATCAAGCATTCTGTTAGGTTCTTGCAGGAATATCCATGAAAGTGATACGGGTTTTTTGCTCTTGAAATCGGCAATTAAATCATTGACAATCGGTCCGTGTTGTGTGTCTTTTATATCGAGAATAACAGATGTTGAGTCTTTAACTTTAATGGTTTTTCGACGAATTTTGTAATTCAAAAATCCTGTCGAAGTTTTATACTGACTGTCGTTTTTTGGATTGTTTTCTTCCTGAAAAAAATCACAATCGTCATTTTCGAACATAGTCAATCCGTAGGCATAATTGCGATTGTGACCCAAAAGAGGAAACGGCGTTCCTGCAACGTAAAATCCATAAATTTCGTAATCGGGACAAGAAATATGTGCCTCGAACCAAGTGCCAGGTTGCAAAAATTCAATGTGTGGATCATTGGCAAAAAGTACTTTTCCAGATTTTGTTTTATTGCTGCCAATTACCCAAGAATTACTGCCAATAAATGGGGCAATAGGTGATTTTTCTAACAAACTGGTTATAGATTTCGAAATTTCGATATAGTGTTCAGACTGTTCTTTAGTGATTTTTAATCGTGTTGGATTGTATTCATAATTTACGCCTAAATCTTTCAAATACTTTTCTCCAAATTGGTTACGAATATCGCTCAACAAGGGATCGGTCTTCTGCGCCATAGCAAAACTAAAAGCCATAAATCCAAAGGTATTGTAAACATCTTTTAGAGTGAATTTTTGTTTTTCGATGCCAAGAATTGAAAACTCCATTGGCGTTTTTCCGTTTTCGAGATATTGGTTCAAACCATCTAAATAGGCCACTGACATTTTATAGGTTTCACTGTTTTTATCCATTTCGGCTACTGCTTTTTGAGAGGCTTCATCGATTCCTAAACCTACGAAAAAGAGATCATTTTTGAGGGCTCGTGTTCCAAAAATTTCGGACAATCGTCCTGGAGCAATTCGTCGTAACAATTCCATTTGCCAAAGGCGATCTTGCGCATGTACATATCCGAGAGCAACCATGGCATCGTGTTGATTTTCGGCATAAATATGTGGAATTCCAAATTCATCAAAATAAACATTAGTAGTTTTTGAAATGTTTTTAAGTTGTAATTCGCCTTCATAAATTGGTTTTTGATATTGCGAATAGGCAAAAAATGCTATTGCTAGAATTGCGATTATAGAAATTAGAATTAGGAATGTTTTTTTAAGGATTTTCATTAAACTTTAGGCTTTAAATTTTTTTTTCTTAATAATTTATAGACTTTTATTGTTATATTAATTTTCTTCATTTAAGTTTGTATTTTAATATATACAATACTATGAAATTTTTTTTAATTGTTTTTGGTTTATTTGTTTTAAGTACATCAGGTTTTTCTCAATCAGAAATGAAAATCGAAAACGATTTTTGGCTTGGAAGTGCGATTTATCAAAATGGAAATAAAATTAGCATTAAAGAAGCAAAAGAAATTGCAAAAAATAATCTAGAAGTTATTAAAGAATTAAGTTCTGCTCAATCTAATAGAACGTGGGGAGCGATATTTGGCTATCCTGGTTCTTTTGCTTTTGGATATACCCTGGGTACTTCTGTAAACAAAAACTTAAAAACTAATTGGACAGTTGGAGTAATAGGTGCAGGAATGATGATTACAGGAATTATTCTTCAAGGTAAAGGAAATAAACAATTGAAAAAAGCTGTAGATAATTATAATTTAAGCATTACGAAAAGCACTACCTATTTTAAACCTGAATTTCATTTATTTAGTTCAGAAAATGGAATTGGATTCGCGATGAATTTTTAGAATTATTTTAATTACTCACGATTTTATTATTTTCTAAAAACAATCTTTTCTCCAACATCCAATCCATTATTTTTAGCCAACATCCCACACATGTGGTACAGCATTCTTGCTCCAACATTTCCATCCCAATCGCCATCGCCTGGCGCAACTTCGACTAAATCAAAACCGATGATTTCTTTACCAGAATTGGCTAGTTTACTCAACAAATAGGTTGCTTGTTCAAACGAAAATCCTCCAGGAACTGGTGTGCCAGTATTAGGGCAATACCAAGAATACATTCCATCAATGTCAAACGAAACGGTTACTTTTTGTGGTAATTCGGCAATAATTTCATCGCATTGTTGCCGCCAAGTTTTACCTTCGAATGTTTCGGCTTTCATGTCCATATCACTATGAACAATTACTCGATTAGTTTGTGCAACTTCAACTTCTTGCTTGCAAAAATCACGAATTCCAACTTGAACAATTTTTGAAATTTCAGGAATTTGCAGCGCATTATACATGATTGATGCGTGCGAATATTTAAAACCTTCATAGGCAATTCGCAAGTCCATATGCGCATCAAGATGCAGAATTCCAAAATCACGATGTTTAGTCGCCAATGCTTGATAATAACCTAGTGGCGTAGAATGATCGCCACCCAAAAGCGCCACTTTTTTTCCTTGGTTCAACCAATGCAAAGTTTGATTTTTGACTTCGAGATTGAATTTTTCGCAACGAGAATTGATATTTTCTAAATCAGTATTTAATTCTGGATTTTCAGAAATTAGTTCTCCAGACTCTAATGCTCGAATTATTGGTTGTGCTAATGCTTTGAATTTTGTAGAATCGTTTGCCCAATTTTCAGTTTGATCATTAAGATCTAAATACATTCCCAGTTTCCAAAGTTCAGGAAATTCTTGATGGTGCAAATCGACCTGAAAACTGGCTTCTAAAATTGCACTTGGTCCATCAGATGCACCTGCTCCATAACTCACCGTTACTTCCCAAGGAACTGGAATTATAATTATCTCTGATTGTTCTGCTGTAAATGGTAATCCGAAAATAGATTCGTCTGCCAAACCTGGTTGACTTGGGTCGAATGTTGATATTATTTCTTTTTTTGTCATTTTGAGAATGATTGTTTGATATTTCGATTGTTTGATAATTCGAAAAGGACTTTACGATTATTTGAAAATCGAATCATCTAAAAATCGTATCATCGATAATTATAATTTGCTTTTTAAATAAGACATAAATTTTGAAATCATTTGAATATTTGTTTCAAGCAAAATTAACAACTCTTCGAGGTTTTCGTTGTCAATAAATTCTAAATCGCTAGATACTAATAATTGAGTTTCCATTTCATAACAAGAACCAAGGGATGTTTCGAGAAAAACTAAAAAATGTTTGTCCGAAGATTTAGCTGACCCTTCTGCAATATTTGAAGGAACAGAAACTGAAGCTCTACGCAACTGACTGATCAATCCAAATTTTTCATCAACTGGAAATTTTGAAGTAATTTTATAAATTAGAACACAGAATTTCCTACTTAACTTCCATATTTCTAAATCTTTGTAGCGGTGCATATTTTTTATTTTTTAAAATTAATTATTCGTTAATTTGAATTTTTTGATTTTTAGATGTTTCGAAAATTCGAATTATCGAAAAATCAAACATTCGAATTATCGAACTATCCCTTCCTTCAGAATCTGCCCAAACTGGTACATATCTTCAAATGAACAATAAAGTGGAACGGGTGCAAATCGAATAACGTTTGGTTCTCGCCAATCGGTAACGACTCCATTTTTCATTAAATAATCAAACAAACTTCGACCTTCTCCATGAAAAAATACTGATAATTGACAAGCACGTTCGTCTTGATTGGTGGGAGTTATAATTTCAAAATTACCTTTTACTTCTTTATCAATTTCATGTAAAATGAATTCTAAATAACTGGTAATAAGATTTCTTTTTTTAATTATTTTATCCATTCCAACTTCATCAAAAAGTTCAACCGATGCTAAATAGGGCGCAAGCGAAAGTATTGGTAAATTCGATATTTGCCAACCATCGGCTCCATGAACTGGGTCAAAATCTTGTTCCATTTTGAAACGGCGTTCTTTGTTATGTCCCCACCAACCTGCAAATCTGGGTAATTGAGCATCATAATGATGATTCTCATGAATGAAACAACCCGAGGCATTTCCAGGTCCAGAATTCATGTATTTGTAGCTGCACCAAGAAGCAAAATCGACATTCCAATCATGCAATTCGAGTTTGATGTTTCCAGCTGCATGAGCCAAATCCCAGCCAACTTTTGCGCCAACGTTATGTCCAACTTCGGTAATTGTTTTTATATCAAATACTTGACCTGTGTAATAATTCACACCACCAATTAAAACCAATGCCAATTCGTCGCCAACTTCCTTAATTTTCACTAAAATATCTTCGGTTCGCAAATTGTGTTCTCCATCACGACGTTTTAATTCTATAATGGCATCATTCGGTTTGAAACCTAAATTTCTAGAATGAAAATCAACTTGCGATTGAAACATGTATTGGTCGGACGGAAATGCTTTTTCTTCACAAATAATTTTAAATCGTTTTGGAGTAGGACGATAAAAAGATACCATTAACAAATGCAAATTCACTGTTAAAGTATTCATAACAGTAACTTCCGATGACTTTGCACCAACTAATTTTGATAGTGGTTCGGCAAAACGTTCGTGATAATCCCACCACGGTTTGTCGGCATAAAAATGACCTTCGACAGCCAAATTTGCCCAATCGTTCATGACTTCGTCAACATATTTTTTAGTTCGTTTTGGTTGTAAACCAAGCGAATTTCCAGTAAAATAAATGACGTTTTTACCTTCGTGTTGCGGAAAATGAAACTCATTTTGGTATTTTGCTAATTCGTCTTTTGAGTCGAGTTGTTTTGCAAATTCTAAAGTATTTTGGAAAGTCATTGAAATTGTTTTTGTAAAAGTAAAAAAAGAAGTTAGAATATTTAATTTAGACGTTAGATTTTTTAAAGATATCCTAGTTTTTGTATAGAATAATAATTATTTTTACCGAATACATATTTCTATGCAAAATCCTTTGAAGATTGCTGTTGTTGGGTCAGGTTTAGTAGGTTCTTTGTTAGCGATTTATTTGCGGGAATCGGGACACACGGTTCACGTGTATGATCGAAGTCCTGACATTCGAACGATAAATTTTTCGGGACGATCGATTAATTTAGCAATGTCAAACCGAGGCTGGAAGGCACTTGATGCAGCTGGAGTAGGTGAAAAGGTACGTGATATTGCTATCCCCATGAACAAAAGGGCCATTCATTTAGTAGATGATTTGGTTGAGCAATACTATGGCAATAATGGAGAGAATATTTACTCCATTTCTCGTGGGGTTTTGAACAAAAAAATGATAGATTTGGCTGAAGAAGCAGGGGCAGAATTTTTTTTTGAGCAAAAAATTTGGGATGTTACCCTGTCTGAGGCTACTTTGCACATTGGCGAAACCGAGCGTGGCGAATGGCATGATGTTAAATATGACATGGTTTTTGGTGCCGATGGTGCGTTTTCGAGAATTCGCCACCGAATGCAACGCCAAAGCATGTTTAATTATTCACAAGAATTTTTGGATACAGGATACAAAGAACTTCATATACCAGCAAATGCTGATGGTTCTCACAAAATAGATAAAAATTCCTTACACATTTGGCCACGAGGAAAATATATGTTGATCGCACTTCCAAATCTTGATGGGAGTTTTACTTGCACACTTTTTATGCCATTTGAAGGAGAGAATTCGTTAGAATCATTGAAAACCCCTGAGGATGTTGAAGAATTTTTTAAAAAAAATTTACCAGACACAATTGATGTAATTCCAGATTTGGTTGAAGACTTTTTCAAAAATCCGACCAGCACATTAGTTACCATGAAATGTTATCCTTGGACTTTTGAAGATAAAATTGCGTTGATTGGCGATGCTTGTCATGCGATTGTTCCGTTCTATGGTCAAGGAATGAATGCAGGTTTCGAAGACATTTCGATTCTGCAAGAATTGATCGAAAAATATGAAAATGATTGGAAAACAATTTTTTCTGAATATCAAAAATCTCGAAAACCAAATGCTGATGCAATAGCTGAACTTTCCTACAGAAATTTTATTGAAATGAGTTCTAAAACTGCGGATCGGAAATTTTTATTACAAAAGAAAATCGAAAAACATTTCTCTGAAAAATATCCCGAAAAATGGATTCCGCTCTACAGCAGAGTAACGTTTTCCACAAAACCTTACACAGAAGCATTAGCAATTGGTGATTTTCAAGAAAAAATTATGCAAGAAGTTTTAATATCAGAAAATATTGAACTAAAATGGAATTCCGTTGAGGTTGAAGAAAAAATTTTAGAACTTTTAAAGTCTAAAAATTAGTTTTTGTTTTTTTAGTCTTCTCGATGCACTTTCATAAAATCGAATGCTGGTTTGCAAATGGCAATATATTCGCAAGTTTCATCAAACGGATTGGAATACTGAACTCTAGTATTGGCTTCAATTTTTATTGATTGACCTGCTTCTAAAATAATAATTTCATCATCAATAATGAATTGTTTTTTACCAGAAATAATAAAAGTATATTCTTCGAATTCAGGCGTTTGAAAAGGTTCCGCCCAATGTGGTGGAGCAATCATGTGCGCAATTGAAACATCAGGATTGTTTGTTGTAGCGTTTCCGTGATGTTCTTTTATTACTTTCCCATCACTTGTTGGCACTACGAATGGATTGTTTTGCACTAAGTATTTTTTCATATTTTCTATCTTTTCAAAACTTTCATTAAAACACTAAAAGCGCCTCGAATAAAACTCGCACTGGTAACTATTTTTGTAACCGATTTTCCAACAGTTGTTAAAACACTTGGTTCTTTACTTTCTTGTTTTTCAACTTCTGCGGTTTCAACTTGAGCAGAAATATCTTCGATTTTTTTGGTTAGAATTTCATAAGCGCTTTCGCGATCAATTTCCTCTGAATATTTTTTTACTAATTTAGAACTTGCATTAATTTCATCGATTTCATTTTGTGATAAAATATCCATACGGCTTTCTGGTGCACGCATCATGGTGGCAGCAAGTGGCGTTGGAATTCCTTTTTCGTTTAGAGCAGTAACTAGTGCTTCTCCAATTCCAAGTGAAGTTAATAGTTCTTCCGTTCTATAAAATTCAGATGTCGGATAATTATCCGCAGTTTGATTTATAGCTTGTCGGTCATTTGCCGTAAAGGCTCGCAATGCATGTTGAATTTTCAATCCTAATTGTGCCAAAACACCTTTCGGAATGTCCATTGGGTTTTGGGTTATAAAGAAAACGCCAACCCCTTTTGATCGAATTAATTTGATGATTGTTTCTATTTGATCCAATAACGTTTTGCTTGCCTCGTTAAATATAAGATGTGCTTCATCAATAAAAATAACCAACTCGGGTTGTTCTACATCGCCTTTTTCGGGCATTTGTTGATAAATTTCTGCCAACAAATTCAACATAAAAGTCGAAAACAACTTTGGTTTATCTTGAATATCGGTCAATCGCACTATATTAATGTAAGCAAAACCATTATCATCATAACGCATTAAATCATCAATTTCAAACGATTTTTCTCCAAAAAATATTTCAGCTCCTTGTTGCTCCAATTCAATAATTTTTCGAAGAATTGTTCCAGTAGTCGAAGTTGAAATCTTACCATATTGCTCAGAAATTTCGTCTTTGCCTTCTTCCGTGATATAATTCATTACTTTTTTGATATCTTTTAAATCTAAAAGAGGCATTTTATTATCATCACAATATTTAAAAATAACAGAAATTACACCAGATTGTGTATCATTCAAATCTAAAATTCTTGAAAATAAAACAGGACCAAATTCCGAAACCGTAGCCCGAAGTCGAACCCCATTTTGTTCAGAAAGCGTCATCAATTCGGTTGAATAGCCTGTCGGCGTAAAAGGAATTTTGATTTTTGAGTGCCTTTCAGTTATAAATGATTTTTCTTCGCCAGGTTTTGCAATTCCAGAAAAGTCACCCTTAATATCCATCATCAAAACAGGAACGCCATTTTGAGCCAATTGTTCCGACAAAACCTGAATGGTTTTAGTTTTCCCCGTTCCAGTAGCACCAGCAATTAATCCATGGCGAGTCATAGTTTTTAATGGAATGCTAATGGCGACTTCTGGAAGTGATTCGCCGTCCAACATGGCTGCACCTAAAACTATTGTAGCACCCTTTGAAATGTAACCTTCGTTTAGTTGTGAAATAAAATCGTCTTTTTTACTCATAATATATAGGTGTAGTTTTTATCATAAATGCCTTGAAAGATATAAAATTTTAAAATTTGATGAGTATTATCCGTATTAATTTTAATTTTATGATTTTTATACTATTTGCAACATTTGTTCGTTATTGATGGATGTTT
>JAYWEG010000066.1:0-2259 GCA_043779445.1 Bacteroidota bacterium | reverse complement strand
ACTAGAACTCAAAATTGTTATATGTTCTTCGAGTTGTGCAATTTGTTTTTTGTTTAAACTTTTGTGTGCCGAATTACTCATAATTAAATAACGTCTTTCATCCGAACCCACTAATTCAAGCATATTACCCGCAAAATTGTTCATTTGATCTTCGGAGATTAAAATAATTTCTTTCTCATCGGCTTTCAAACTATCTAAAACCATTTTGCGCTCTTTTTTATCATCAATACAATCGGCACAAATTACTGCAAAAGTATCGGCAATGCACATCATGACATTGGTATGATAAATGAGTTTTCGTTCGCCATTTACGGTTTGAAATGCTTCGAAAATTATAGGATTCATGTCGAAATCCTCACAAAATTCTATGAATAATTCTTCGTCTGCGCGAGGCGAAAGGGCGCAATAGGCTTTTCCGTTTTCGCGATCCAGAACAATACTTCCAGTTCCTTCGAGATAAAAACCATCTTCTTCTGCCGATGAATAATCCATGATTTCTTCATTCACTTCGAAACCTTTGTCTTCAAGAATATCTAAAATATCTTCGCGGCGTTCTAGTCTTCGATTTTCGGCAAACATGGGATACAAAACTACATCGCCATTTTCGTGGAAAGAAATCCAATTATTAGGAAAAATAGAATCGGGCGTGCTTGGCTCTAATGTATCATCTACGACGGTAACATCAATGCCAACCATTCTAAGTTTATTCACGAAAGTGTCGAATTCCTCTTGGGCTTTGGAATTGACAGTTTCTCGTGAAAGTCCGTTTAGCACTTTTTGATAATAATTGTTTACGGCTGTTTGCTCGTTCATTCGAAACGCCACTGGGCGAATCATGAGTATGGAGTTTGTTGTTTGGTTCATTTTTAAATGTCTTAAAGTCGAAAGTCTTAAAGTAAAAAGTCGCAAAACTCTAACAAAAACTTTAAACAAATTATTAATCTCTAATTAATGGCAATGTTGAGCAACGTAGTAAACCCTCTTGTTTTGCAATTTCTGCATAGGGAATTTCTTCAACTATAAAGCTGTTTTCACGAAGCCAATTGTTTAATCTTGTAAAGTTTTTTTCGGAAACTACCACATTATCATCTATCGAAAAAATATTCGAATTCATATGGTACATTTCGTCTCTTGTAATGTGAAAAAGGTTTTCTTTACCAAAAAGATTAACTAAAAACATATAATCTGCTTCTTCTCGGAAACCACTTTTGTAAATAATTCCTTTGTTTTTTCCAACTGGCTGAAAGCAACAATCCAGATGCAAAGCATTGTCTCGGGCTTCAATTTTAGATTTTACCAAATCAAATTCTTTTACGATTTTATTTGGAAATAAGTTTTTAATATAATTAACACCAGCCATATTTGTTCTTGCAGTGATATAATCTTTGTAGTCCGAACCTTTATATGTTCCTATAAAAACATAATCATTGTGTAACATCACATCGCCACCTTCAATATGAACTTCCTCTGGTGGACGAACAACTTTTGCTGGATTAATTTGGTCAATAATATATTGTATTGCATCGAGTTCGCGTTCACGATCTGGAAGAATATTGGCCTTTATAAACGTATCATCAATTACAAAACCAATATCTCTAGCGAAAATTTGGTTGTAATTTTCTATCATTTCTGGTCGAAAAACTTGGACATTATATTTCTTGAAAACTTCATGCAAGGCTTCCATTTCTAAAACCATATCGGCTTCAATTGGATAGGTTCCTGCGAGAATGTGTTCAAGTGATTTTGGATCATAAGCCTCATCGATATTTGGAGTTGCTCCATTGTTTATTGCAGAACCAAGAACTACGGCTCGCAATCTTGATGTTTCGTTTTTAACGTTTAATTGTAACATAAAATGTTTTTTGCTTTCGCTTTCGACAAAAGTAAAAAAACTTCTCGATTAGGAGAAGTTTTTTAAGTTTATAAATATTATCTTTTATCTACCGTTTTAAAATCCCGTAACGGATGACCTGTATAAACTTGTCTTGGTCGACCAATTGGTTCTTTGTTTTCACGCATTTCTTTCCATTGTGCAATCCAACCAGGAAGGCGACCAATAGCGAAAAGTACTGTAAACATATCAGTAGGAATTCCTAATGCTCGATAAATTATTCCAGAATAAAAGTCAACGTTTGGATATAATTTTCTTGACACAAAATAATCGTCTACCAATGCCGATTCTTCTAATTTTTTAGCAATTTGAAGAATTGGGTCGTTTACACCAAGTGTTGATAATACTTCGTCGGCTGCTTTTTTGAT
>JAYWEG010000065.1:0-2270 GCA_043779445.1 Bacteroidota bacterium | reverse complement strand
GATACTATAAAGATGCCATTTTCTGAAACCGAAAACTTTTTGAATCAAACGTTAACTCAACTTGAAAAAAAAGGATTTGCATTAGCGAAACTAAAATTAATCAATATTCAAAAAAAGAATTTAAAATTATATTCAGAATTATATTTGAGTGTCGATAAAAAAAGAAATCTAAACGATATAGTCATTAAAGGATATGACAAATTTCCAGAAGGTTTCAAAAAAAGCATTAATCGAAAATACAGAAACGTAATTTTTAATCAAGATAACTTAAAAAAAATTAATGCCGATTTTAATAAAATTCGATTCATAAAACAAGTCAAATATCCCGAAATTCTTTTTACTACCGATTCCACAAAAGTATATGTATATCTAGAAAAGGCAAAAATAAATTCGTTCGATGGATTTATTGGATTTGGAAATGACGATAAATCGAATTTAATTTTTAGCGGTTATGTGGATTTGAATCTAAATAATATCCTCAATACGGGCGAAAAACTTGCTCTAAATTGGAAAAGCAATGGGCAAGATCAAAAAACGTTTAATGCCGCAACGGAAATTCCTTATATTTTCAAAAGTCCGCTCGGGATAAAGGCTCAAATTAATATTTTCAAACAAGACAGTACATTTCAGAACAGCAAAACAAATTTGGATTTAGGATATTATTTAAAGGCAAATTCAAAAATTTATCTTGGATATCAATCCACCGAATCCAATGATATCAAAAACTTGAACACGGCAATTTTGTCAGATTTCAATAATTCTTATATAACTTCGACCTATGAATTTACTGATTTTAATAATGAGGATGTATTGTTTCCAGAAAAAACTACTTTTTCGTTAAAAATTGGAACAGGAAATCGAGTGGCAAAAACCCAAAACAACAAACAGTTTTTTGCTGCTTTGAATCTAAAACATCATTTCTATTTAGATAAAAGAAATTGCATTAGTCTCAAAACAGAAAATTTTTATCTAAAAAGCAACGACTATGTCATTAATGAGTTGTACCGATTTGGCGGAATTAATTCTATTCGAGGATTCAATGAAAACAGTTTGCAAGGCAATCTTTTTACCTCTATCATGACCGAATATCAATATGTAATTTCTCCTTCGATTTATGCTCATTCCATTTTGGATTATGGCTATTTCAAAGATCAATCCACCAACAATTCGGGTAAACTACTTGGCATTGGATTTGGATTTGGACTCATTACTAAAAATGGACTTTTCAATATTGTCTATGCTAACGGAAGCTCTCAAAATCAAGCCATTAAATTATCGAATTCGATTGTGCAGATTAGTCTAAAAACAAATTTCTAAAATTTAAAAATATAACCTTGCTTTTTCTATCTTTGCAAAATGGAAAAAGAACATTTAATTTTTGGAATACGTGCCATTGTAGAAGCCATTCAATCTGGAAAAGAAGTCGACAAAGTCTTTATACAAAAAGAAATATCTGGCGAACTCATGAAAGATTTAATGAAAGTCATGAAACGTGGCAACATCAATTTTTCTTATGTTCCTGTCGAAAAACTCAATCGATTAACGCCAAATAATCACCAAGGAGCAGTGGCAAGTATTTCTCCCATTGGCTTTATGGATCTAGAACATTTGGTAGAAAGCACTCTCGAATCTGGAAAAACTCCTTTATTTTTGATTCTAGATCAAATATCGGACGCCAGAAATTTTGGCGCCATTATTCGAACTGCAGAATGCACAGGTGTAAACGGCATTATTGTTCAAAAAGCAGGTTCCGCACCTGTAAATGGTGACACGGTAAAAACATCTGCTGGGGCCGTTTTCAATATTCCGATTTGCAAAGTCGAACACATCAAAGACGCCATTTTCTATCTTCAAGGAAGCGGCATCAAAACCATTGGAGCCACCGAAAAAACTGAAAAAACCATTTATGACATCCCAATGACCGAAGGCGTAGCCATAATCATGGGTTCTGAAGAACGCGGAATCAATCCGTCAGTACTGAAAATTATTGACGAAAAAGCCAAACTCCCCATGTTTGGAACCATTGGTTCTTTGAATGTATCTGTAGCTTGTGGTGCTTTTTTGTATGAAGTGGTGAGACAACGAAGTTTGTAACATTTTTTTTATTATTCGTATCAATATTTTTGTGATTATTTTTCTGTGATTAAAAATTTAATCACAAAAAATAATCACAATTGTTGTGGCAAAATTTTTTAAATATTTTTTTTAGCAACTATTTTTTCATTAGCATATACCAAATTGATTGATGAAATATTTTTTTAATTTTTTAG
>JAYWEG010000064.1:0-2271 GCA_043779445.1 Bacteroidota bacterium | reverse complement strand
TTTTAAAAATTCCAAATAACGAAACTACTTCAAGAACAATAGAAACATCAGAATTTGTGCCTTTGCAGCTGCTTTCGGATACCAATTGTCACTATTATACTTTTGAAACTCTTCAAAATAAAATCGATATTTTTTCGACTAAAAACGAATCCGAATTCAACCTCAACGGAATTGTTTTAGAAAACGGAAATTCTGGAATTTTATATCATAATATCGGTGTAAACGGAGCAAAATTTTCTGATTATAACAAATATCCAGTTTTTTTTGAGCAACTCAAATCCTTAAATCCAGATTTTATTATTGTTTCATTAGGAACAAATGAATCGTTTGGTTCTATCAAAACCGAAGAATATATGACGCAATTAGATACTTTTTTGAAAAATATAAAAGCACAAATTCCAACAACAGAGTTTTTGATTTCAACCCCTCCTCCATCGCTATTCAAACAAAAATTCGAAAATATTTTTGTTGCAGATTATGCCGCAAAAATAATTAATTATGGCGTAGAAAATAACTACACCATTTGGGATTTATATGCTCAATTTGGAGGATTATTTGGCGTGGAGCAAAACTACAACAACGGATTAATGGCAAAAGACAAAGTGCATTATTCTAAAAAAGGCTACGAACAACAAGGTGAATTGTTGTATGCAGCCATTGCTAAATCATTAGAAAATTTTCAAACTAAAAAATAATAGTATCACGTGATTGATCTTTCTGAAATTCAAAATTGGTTCTACAATACCTTTCCACAAATCACAACGACACAAGTCGAAAATTGGTTAACCTATAACCCAAAAGAGCCTATTCTGTTCAATACAGCATTGTTTTTAGGGATGTTTTTACTTTTTTATCCCATTTATATTTTAACCACAAAAGCAAAAACTTTAGTTTTTAGACATTTGTATGTTTTTGCTTTTTCGTTATTTTTCTACTACAAATCAAGCGGCATATATTTCTGTTTATTACTTTTTTCTGGCATTGTTGATTATAACATTGCAAAACTCTTGTACGAAGAAAGAATCCAGAGTTTCAGGCGTTTTTATTTGGTCATGAGTGTAATTTTAAATCTAGGTTTTCTTGGATATTTTAAATATTCTAATTTCTTTTTAGAAAATTATAATCTCATTTCTGGCGAACATTTTGATTTTGTAAAAATCATACTTCCGGTTGGAATTTCGTTCTACACGTTTCAATCCATGAGTTATATTATTGATATTTATCGTCGAGAATTGCAACCCACAAAAAACATTTTAGATTATATGTTTTTTGTTTCCTTTTTTCCACAACTGGTTGCTGGTCCAATTGTTAGAGCCTCAGAGTTTATTCCACAAATCTATTCGAAATTGCAACTCACACGCCAAGACGTGAACAATGCATTGTTTTTGATTATTGGTGGGTTGATAAAAAAAACGTTTATATCAGATTATATCTCCCTCAATTTTGTAGATCGCGTTTTCGATGCACCAAAAAGTTATTCGGCTTTCGAGAATTTGATGGCGAGTTATGGCTACACCATTCAAATTTATTGTGATTTTTCGGGCTATTCTGATATGGCAATTGGTATTGCATTGCTCATGGGATTCAAACTTTCGGTGAATTTCAGGACGCCATACAAATCAGCCTCCATTACAGAGTTTTGGCGTCGTTGGCACATTTCGCTATCGACTTGGTTGCGTGACTATTTATATATTTCGTTAGGCGGAAACCGAAAAGGAAAATTCCGAATGTATATCAACCTTTTTCTAACCATGCTTTTGGGTGGATTATGGCATGGAGCATCATGGAAATTTATGGTTTGGGGTGCGTTGCATGGAACACAATTGGTTATCGAACGCCTTTTCAAGGACTATGTTCGTTTACCAAAAAATAAATTTACTTGGTTTATAAGTGTGATTTTAACATTTAATTTTGTGGCTTTTTGTTGGATATTTTTTAGAGCCAAAGATTTTTCAAATGCCTTTGACATCATTAGCAATATCTCGCAATTGCAATTCAATATCGAGCAATGGCAAACCATTATTCTTGGCTATCAAAATGTATTTTTGGTAATGGCAATTGGTTATGTTTGGCATTTTCTACCAAATAAAGTCTCTAGTTTCATGAAATTGATTTTCGATAAAATGCCCATTGTCATCAAAGCCTTGATTTTAGCCTTGACATTTTGGGTGGTTTATGCAACTTCAACATCTGGACCACAACCCTTTATTTATTTTCAGTTTTAAATAAAGATTCTATTCTTATAGATTACTTTTTTTGGGGCGTGCCCCT
>JAYWEG010000063.1:0-14429 GCA_043779445.1 Bacteroidota bacterium | reverse complement strand
AAAGCCAACGCAATTACTTTTTGGGTTTCGTCCCAAGTTAATTCGATTTTTTTACTCTTTTTCATTTTAAACTTAAAGTCTTTTAGTGTTTTTTAAATTGTAACAAATACCATTCCAATATTAAGAAATTTTTAGATAAGTTTATGATTTTTAATATTATTTTTTCAAAAAAATATTAAAAATTATTTTATAATTCTAAACGTTAGATTTATTCTTTCATCGATTGGTTTAGCTGTTTTAGGAATTTGATGTTTCCAAAAATGTTGCGTTGTACCTTTCATTATCAATAAACTTCCGTGTTCAAGAAGTATATTTTGTTTTAGGTTTTCGATTGAGTTGTGTTTTAACTGAAAAACACGTTCTGCTCCAAAACTCACCGATGCAATTATTGGGTTTTTTCCTAACTCTTTTTCATTATCGGCATGCCAACCATTACTGTCTTTTCCGTTTCGGTACCTGTTGAGCAAAACAGTAGTGAAATTTTCTTGGCAAATTTCTTCGATTTGGTTTTTAATGAACATAATTAATGGTGACCAAGGATGCGGTTGCATAACGATATTCGAATATCGATAGAGCTTTCCTTCGTTTCCATACAAAGCCGTCAAGCGAGGTTGTGGATGCGATTTTCCAAAAACAGTTATATAATCTAATTGCCAAGGAATTTCAGATTTCAATTTCGAAAATAATTCGTTTGATTTTTGAGTATCAAAAAAATTAGGATGATAACTTATTTCTGCATCAGGCAATTTAAAAAAAATGGGTTCAGATTGAAATAGTGAATTCATAATTCAAAAATAAAGAGAAAAACATTAGGTTGAACCTTAGTCTTTCTCTTTAAACTAATTATAAATAAACAATGATGCTTTTGTTTTTTCCTTTTTTTAGCAAATCTTTCTTTAGGTAGTTTTCTTGAAATTAAGATTCATAATTATAATCGCTGCAATAATCAAAACAATTCCAAGCCATTGAGTTAGAATAACTTCTTCATTGAGAATAAAAAACGCCATCATTACAGAAACTGGCAATTCAAGCGAAGAAACGATACTCCCAAGTCCAATTCCAGTACTTGGAAAACCAGCATTCATGAGCATTGGCGGAATTATAGTGCCAAAAAGCGATAATACAATTCCCCATTTTAGAAAAATTGCAAAATTAAAAGTCGACAGATCTTGGGTTGCAAAAGCGAAACCGAAAACAATTATTGCACCACCCAAAAGCATGTACAAACTGCGTTGAGCCGATGAAATGTTAGTTGCAATTCTACTAGCCGTGAACATGGTTGTTGTGAATGATGCCGCTGCAAACATGCCCCACATGATTCCGTGCCAATCGATTTTTGTGTCATTATTAAGAAGGTTTGTTGCTAAAACGGTTCCAAAAAGCACAATCACCACAGAAACCATTTTTTGTGTTGAAGGTAGTTTTTTATCCAGAAACATTTCAACCAATACACCCATCCAGACTGTTTGCATCAAAAGCACAATAGCAATAGATACATCGATATATTTTACACATAAATAATAAAAAACACTGGTCATACCAAGTGAAGTTCCTGCCAACATCAATTGAAAGATATTATTGCCAGTGGCTTTAACAACATCATTTCTTTTTTTGAATTTTTGAAAAGCATTAATTAATAAAATTCCAAGAATTCCAAGAATAAATTGTGAAGAGGTTACTTCTGCAGTCGTGAAATGCTCTATATAGGCTAATTTTACAAAAGTTGCCAACATGCCATAACTTGTGGCTCCTAGTCCAACCAAAAACACTCCCTTTAACACACTATTCTTTGTCATTTTATTGTTTTAATTTTTTTTAAAAGCGGGCAAAGATAGTATATATTTTGTTAGGAATCTTTATTTAAAACTTTAGAATAATCCGTCTAATGCTTTGTTTTTTATACCAATTTTAGAATAATCGAAATGTAATTTATTTTTAAGTAAAGAAGCATAGACACTTCTAAAATCAATTTCGTGTTTTAAATCACCACGATCTAGATCAGATAAATTTGGGTTGCTTCCTATAATTTTACCTTTATTGTTTCCACCAATCACAAACATTGGAGCAGCTGTTCCATGATCTGTTCCTTTACCATTGTCTTTGACGCGGCGACCAAATTCTGAAAAAACAACTAGTGTAACGTTTTGCAATTGTTGTGACTTTTTTAAATCTTGATAGAAACTAAACACAGCATCATTCAATTCGGTTAATTTGTTTTTATGAAGCGTTAATTGATTGTCGTGTGTATCAAAACTCCCAAGAGTCGTGTAATATACTTTCGAATTTAGATTTCCTTTAATGAGTTTCGAAATCCATTCGAGGTTTTTTGCAAGTCCAGTTTTTGGATACGTTACCTCTGAAATTGTAGCATTTCCTAACGCTTTTTGAATGTCTTCTGAACCTTCGGAAACAGAATTTGCAATTTTGCGAACAAAATCTAGTTGTGGATTATCGGAAAGTTTTATATTTTCGTCGGTTTTGTTTTTTGTAGAAAACTTACTAGGATCTTTAACCGTAATCACATTTGGTTCTTGACCTTTCAAGGCTAAATTGTCTATCGTGTCAAGGTTTATTCCTGCAGTTGGATTTGATTCTTTATTTTCTAAATCTAAATAACGACCTAACCAACCATTGCTCAGATACTCTTGAGTAGTAGGAGCGGTTTGCCAAATTTCCTGACTTCGGAAATGAGAACGGACAGGCTCTGGATACCCAACGTTTTGAATCACAGACAAATCACCATTTTGCTGAATGGCTGCAAAATCCTTCAAAGCAGGATGAAAAGCCATTCCATTAGTTGCAGAAATAACATCGTTTTTAGAAATCGCAATATTTGGTCGAAGACTATAATACAATGGATCTTCAAAAGGTATAAAAGAATTCAAACCATCATTTCCGCCGTTGAGTTGAATAAAAACTACACATTGTTCCCCAATAATTAAATTATTTTGAGTTCCAAATGCATGCAAAAAATTTGGTAATAAAAATGTGCCGCCTGTAAATGTACCTGTGAGTGAGAGAAAATTTCTTCTGTTCATAATATATATTTTAGATTCGTAAATCCGTATTCGTAATTCCTAAATCAATTGAAACTCTGGTGTTTTTATCATGGCATTAAATACTCGTAAAACAGCATTTTCTGAGCCTTCGGTATTTGGATCAAAATCATATTTTAGAATCTTTTCAAAATCGAGTTGTGAATTTTCATCTACAGCAAACAAAATTCTTTCCTTGAGTTCGTTGATAATTTGTTTGTTATTACCTGATTTATTCCAAATTAAAGTCGTTTTTGGGCTCGTATTTTCTGTTTGCATCGTGGAATCGACATTTTCTGAAGCTTCTTTTTTTCGTGGAAAAGGTTTTCCATTACATAACAAATCAGCGATTTTATTGCGTTGCAAATACACTTGCGAAGTCAACCATGTGTTGCCACCATCCCAACCTTTTACGTTTGGTTGATTGAACAAATCCATTCCTTGTTCTTTTATAAAAAAGGCAATTGGTTTAGAATTTCTATTTTTTATATTCAATTCGTCTATCAATTGCAAAGTGAATTCCAATGGATTTTTGATTTTGGAACCTGCATTTTGCTTTGAAAATTCTTCTGTAAAAATTTTTATTACTAATGCTTTTAGTTCAAAATTTTGCTTTTTAAAAAAATCACCATAATATTTGACCAACTCTTCTTTTGGATCATCATAAATAAACCATTTCAAGATTTTTTTGGTTAAAAGGTAAGGAATTTTTGGTTGTTCAAAAATAATATCTATCATTTCGTCGATTTTGAATATACCTTTTTTCCCCAAATATTCGAAAGATTCTTCATCTTGAAATTTTGGTCTATACACTGCATCTTCCTCCCCTATTGATAATCCTGCTAAACCTTTTGCGCCATTTTTAATATCTTGTTCGGTATAATTTCCGATTCCTAGTGTGAATAATTCTAACAATTCCCGGCTCAAATTTTCGTTAAGTTTTCCGACTTTGTTATCATTATTATCTAAATATCGAACCATGGCATTGGTTTTAATGATTTTTTTTGTCAAATCCTTAAAATTTCCAAATGCATTTTCTCGCAAGATTTGATTGTTTTTAAAAATCCAATGATTCACTTTAACTTTTTGAAAAGTAGAAACATAGTGATTGTGCCAAAAACAAGTCATTTTTTCACGCAATGGAAATTCATCTGCAATCATTTTGTCTATCCACCAAGCTCGCATTTCGAAAGACGTTTTAACTTCCTTCCGCAACAAATCTTTTCTTTCTTCAGGATTTTCTTTTCTTTCTTTCCTAAGATTCTTAAAATCTTCATAGGTTTTTGGACTGTCTGCAAGAAATTCTGGAATTGTAGTATCAACTTTTGTTGCAAAAGATTGTTCTAAAAACTTAGATATTCCTACATTTTCTATTGATTTTGATTGTTTGTTCGAAAAACCCAATCGCAACGACCAAAGTGTGTTATTGTTCATGATTTTTGATTTTATCTTCTTCCTCGACGTGAAATTTTTATCGATTTTTCTCTTCGATTATTGTTTTTATAAATTACTTCGGTTCTTCTATTTCGATGAATTATCACTTTTGAATAATTTCTACGAGGTGCATATAGTGTTTTCACAAAAAGCATTCGTCTGTTTGGGGTTCTATGAAAGAAAACTCTATTTGGCGCACATCGACCATAAAAAAACGAATGACGAAATGGTCTCCAAGGTTTCCACCAACGTGGATAAAATCCCCAACGATTTGGTGAAATCCAAACTACATAATTTGGTGCATACAAAAATTGGACACTAGGCCAGAGCCAAACATTTACAAAAAGCCTTTGGGTTGAAATACCAAAACCATTAGGTCCTCCTTTAGATTTGTCTAAAACATCTTTAGTATCAAAAGGTTCTACTATAGTATTTTCTGCATATAAATCTTCGTCACCTTCAATTTGCAAACTAGCTTCGTTTTTTGCTGTTTTTTCAATTCCAATAGTTGCAATGTCTTGTTTCTCCGTTTTGTTCAAAAAAGTACTCAAAACGATAACATGTGTGTCATTTTGTTTAATATCATCTACATTAATATAGTCGATATTTCCATCGTTATTTAAATCAAGATTGTTGACATTATTGTCTTCTTGATTTAATAATTTTTCGAAATCCTCTAAAGAATTCGATTTTTTGAAAAGTGCCAAAGCACCTTCGAGACTAAAATTGTCTCCTGTAAATTCCGGTAAATCATTTTCCTGAGCAAAACCACTTGTTAAACCAAAGATAACAAATAGTGAAATAATTGACTTTTTCATAATCTAAAAAATTTAATTGTTTGCTAATAAGACCAATTAAAATGAATTTGGTTTAATCTAAAAAAGAAAATTTTTATATTTTATTAAAAAAAATAAATTAAATCTATTTTCTGGGATGAAATTCATTGAGTACTTTCGTGAGATGTTTTCTATCCAGATGAACATAAATTTCTGTAGTAGTGATTGATTCGTGACCCAACATGAGTTGAATGGATCGCAAATCTGCTCCGTTTTCTAGTAAATGAGTTGCAAAAGAATGCCGAAATGTGTGTGGAGAAATCGATTTTTTAAGTTCGATTTTAGAGGCTAAATCTTTAATTATCGTAAAAATCATGGCTCGAGTTAATTGTTTTCCTCGACGGTTTAAAAATAAAGTATCCTCATAACCTTTTTCGATTTTGAGATGATTTCTTTTGTTTTTTGAATAAATTTGAATGTATTTTTGGGTCAATTCTCCGATCGGAACAAATCGTTGTTTGTTGCCTTTTCCTGTTATTTTTAAAAAACCCTCGTCGAAAAACAGATCCGAAATTTTTAACGAAATTAATTCAGTTACTCGCAAGCCACAGCCATAGAGGGTTTCTAACATAGCACGATTACGTTCGCCTTCTGGAGTGGACAAATCGATTGCGTTAATCAAATTATCAATTTCTTCAATTGCTAAAGTATCGGGTAATTTTCGACCAGTTCGTGGTGTTTCGATCAATTCGAGTGGATTATCATTTCTGTAATCTTCGAAAATTAAATACAAGAAAAAACTTTTTAAACCCGAAATTATTCTGGCTTGTGAGCTAGCATTAACTTCTTTAGAAATTGAATAAATGAATTCCTGAATTGTTTCTTCGGAAATTTTTATTGGGGAAACATTTATCAAATTTTCGTCTAAAAAAGAGCACAAACGTTCTAAATCAAAACTATAATTTTCGATAGTATTTTTTGATAATCCGCGTTCAATTTTCAGATAGGATTGATAATTTTTGATGTATGTTTTCCAATTATTCATGTCGTAAAGTAACAATTTTTTGAGAATATTGAGAATAAAATTCCACTTTTAAGCTCTTTTTTTCCATTCATCATTTTTGATTCTTAAATCTTTCTAATTTTAAATACATTTATGCGAAAACAAATTTTGAAATAAATGACTATCACTTGTAAAAACTGCCATCATAAATACAAAGGAAACTTTTGTCACAATTGCGGTCAAAAAGCGGCTACTCACGAAATTGATTTTAAATTTGTAATTCATGAAATTCCTCACTCGGTTTTTCATATTGACAAAGGAATTCTTTTTACAATCAAAGGTTTATCATTGCATCCAGCAAAAACTATTAGAGACTATATCGACGGAAAACGAATTAATCATTTTCCACCCTTGACTTATGTAATTATTTTAGCCACAATTTACATATTTATTAAAACTTTACAAGTACATTTTGGTTTTGACGAGGTGAAAAAAGGTTATGAAATAATTTCAAGATATAAATTACAACTTTTTTTGTCGCTTATACCGAGTTATGCTTTCATATATTGGTTGTTTCACAAAAAATTTGGAATGAACTTTTGGCAACATATTGTAGCACAAACTTTCATGACTGGGCATTTTATATTAATTTTAATTATTCCAAATATTATATTTTTTTGTTTTCCAGACATTCGAAGTAATTCAAAAGATATTGCCTTATTTATAAGTTTCATATATTATATTTATGTTTATTATCAATTAAACAAACCAAATGTGACTCAAAAAAAATGGTTGTTTTTTAGAGGTTTACTTTGTTTTATTGTGGCTTCAATTGTAGCTTTTGCAATACCAATTTTTGGAATGCTATATTTAACAAACAATTTTAAATGATTTGAATTAGAAATCAACTACTAAAAATAACCAGAAAGAGATCAACCTAAAATAATTTTCTTTTGTAAATTATTGTGCGTAAATTTGCAACCTCAAATTTTTGACAACGATTTCATTAGTTGAGGAATTTTATGGAAAATAAAAAAAAAGTTGCTTTTTATACTTTAGGTTGCAAACTCAATTTCTCTGAAACATCGACCATTGCCAGAGGTTTTAGCGATGAAGGTTTCGATAGAGTTGATTTCGAAGAAATTGCAGATATTTATGTAATCAATACTTGTTCGGTTACAGAAAATGCAGACAAACAATTCAAACAAGTGGTTCGCAAAGCAATGAAATTGAATGACAAAGCATTTGTTGCAGCCGTTGGGTGTTATGCACAACTAAAACCAGAGGAATTGGCTGCTGTCGATGGAGTTGATTTGGTTTTGGGAGCTACCGAAAAATTTAAAATTACCGATTATTTAAACGATCTATCCAAAAACGATTTTGGAGAAGTCCATTCTTGCGAAATATCAGAAGCCGATTTTTATGTTGGAAGTTATTCCATTGGGGATAGAACTCGGGCATTTTTGAAGGTTCAAGATGGTTGCGATTACAAATGTACGTATTGCACTATTCCTTTGGCTCGTGGAATTTCTAGATCTGATGCTTTAGAAAATGTTTTGAAAAATGCTAAAGAAATTTCTGAACAGAACATCAAAGAAATTGTTTTGACAGGAGTAAACATTGGCGATTATGGCAAAGGCGAATTCGGAAACAAAAAACACGAACATACTTTTTTGGATTTGGTAAAAGCTTTAGATCAAATCGAAGGAATCGAAAGATTAAGAATTTCATCTATTGAACCCAATTTATTGAAAAATGAAACTATTGAGTTTGTTTCCAAAAGTCGCACTTTTGTACCTCATTTTCATATTCCATTGCAATCCGGAAGTAATAAAATTTTAAAATTAATGAAACGTCGTTACTTGCGTGAAATTTACGTGGAGCGTGTAGCTAAAATTCGCGAAGTAATGCCAAATGCTTGTATTGGTGTGGATGTAATTGTAGGTTTTCCTGGTGAAACAGAGGATTGTTTTTTAGAAACCTATAATTTTTTAAGTGAATTAAATATTTCGTATTTGCATGTTTTTAGCTATTCTGAAAGAGATAATACAGAAGCGGCAACGATGGAAAATGTAATTCCTGCAAATGTTCGAGCAAAAAGAAGCAAAATGTTACGAGGATTATCGGTGAAAAAACGCCGTGCTTTTTATGAATCTCAACTAGGAACAAACAGAACTGTACTATTTGAATCCGAAAATAAAGAAGGTTACATTCATGGGTTTACAGAAAACTACGTTAAAGTAAAGGCTCCTTGGAATCCAGATTTGGTTAATACCTTACATAAAATAAATTTGACGAAAATTGATGAGGACGGAAGTGTGAGAATGGGGTTTTTTGTAGAAAATTAGTATTTATAATGAAACCTAATTTTAGTGATTCTGAAAACGTTTTCACCGTATTTTTCAATAAATTGAAATTTATTTCGACCTGTTTTTTCGAAATTAATAATATTTTTAGCAGAAATTTCAAAATACATTCCTTTGCCTTCGAGCATAAATTTATTGCCATTTTCGCGATAAGCAGAGCGAATTAATTCAAATTCGGATAAATTCCAAGTAGTAGATTTAGCATCAGCATTTTCAAAATCATTAGTTAAACCCTGCGTTATTTCGGTTTTTGAATCATAATATTTTTGAATTTGTTCAAAAAAAGCGATGATTTGTAAATTTAATTTTTCCGAAATCATTGATAAGATCTAATTTATTTTATAAAATTTACAACCTACATTCTAAAAACTAGATTTTAATCCCTGGAGGCAATAAATCAACATAAATCTTATTTTTTTTGAAAAATAAAGCAATTTTAGGTAAAATAGGAACGACTTTTAGTTTTCGTTCATAGGCAATTTCCATGATATTTTTCAAATAATCCGAAATAAATTCTTCGTTATCAAAACCATCTGGAGTATTTATTTTAGTCAAAAAAATCTTTTTTTCTTGAAAAGAATATTCTACGGCAACCATTCCTTCGGCAACTAATGTTTCAAATTGTCTTGCAAATGTATTGTCTCTAATTTCTAATTTTACAATTGTTTCCATAATTTTATAGCATTGGAACTTCGATTAGAAGTATTTTTGATTTTTTATTTATTTTGATTTCAAATTCATGAAAATCAATAATTTCTACTGCATCTCGTTCTTTCAAAATAGTTTGGTCTATCTCAATTTCACCTTCGATCAAAAAAACATAAACGCCATTTTGAGCAATATTAATGTTGTAATTTATTGATTTATTTTCTTCAAAAATTCCTAAACTAAAAAATGTTTGTTGATACACCCAGAGTGCATTTCCGTCATTTTTATCCTTTGGAGAAACTACGTTTACAAATGTATTGATTTTTGATTCTAAATCGAATGATTTTTGATCATATCTTGGGGTAACATTCTGTTTTTCAGGAAAAACCCACAATTGTAATGTTTTTGCTGGTTCGGTTTGACTCGGATTCATTTCCGAATGTTCAATTCCGGTTCCTGCACTCATCACTTGCACCTCGCCAAAACGCACGACTGCTTCATTTCCCATGGAATCACGATGTCTTAATCCGCCTTCGAGTGGTATGGTTATAATTTCCATATTCTCATGAGGATGAGTCCCAAAACCCATTCCTGCAGCGATATAATCATCATTTAAAACCCGCAAAGCGCCAAATTGAATTTTATTTGGATTAAAATAATTACCAAATGAAAACGAGAAATTTGCTTTTAACCATCCGAAATCGGCAGTGCCTCGATCCGATTTTTTGATTAATTTGGTAGTCATAATTTATTTATAATATATATATGAAAAATTTATCTAATTGAAATAAAATTTTAATTTTATACAAAATTCGTAAAAATTTACGTTTTAATCTAATTCAGTACGTTAAAAGAATATTTATGTCTAAAATTCCTGTTTATTTTATGCCTGGATTGGCAGCAAGTTCCTCAATATTCGAAAAAATAAAATTACCAGAATCACAATTTGAAATGTATTATTTAGAATGGTTTGTACCTGAATTAAACGAAACGTTAACTAATTATGCTAAGAGGATGGTTGCTTTTATAAAACACGACAAGGTAATTTTAATAGGAGTTTCATTTGGAGGAATTTTAGTTCAGGAGATGAAAAAACAGCTCAAAACTAGGAAAGTAATTATCATTTCTAGTGTGAAATCGAACATTGAATTACCTCAACGAATGAAAATTGCAAAATCGACAAAGGCCTATAAATTAGTTCCGACAAGTCTATTAAAAAACCTAGACGCTCTAGCAAAATATGCCTTTGGAACCATAATAAAAGATCGAGTAGAATTGTACAAAAAATTCCTGACGATGAATGATAAAGTATATTTAGACTGGGCGATAGAAAATGTAATTTGTTGGGAAAGAATCGAAATAGATCCAGAAATCATTCATATTCATGGTGATAACGACAATGTTTTTCCATCACAAAATATTAAAAATTTCATCAATGTAAAAGAAGGAACGCATATCATGATAATCAACAGATACAAATGGTTTAATGAAAATTTGCCAAAAATAATACTAGAATAAGAATTTATAAATACTTAATTGTCAAAATTTAAAAAAAATAAAATAAATGTTTAAAAAAATAGTAATAATTGTAACTTTAATTATCACTAGCGGATTATTAGTTTTTGCAGTTTCAAACCCAAACAAAAATCAAAAAAAAGATCCAAAATTAGATTACGCCTTTCCAGAAAAAGCAGATTTTTGTGGAGAAGATACACCTTTGCAAATCTTAGATGTAAAAGAAAGATTTGATAGAGAACTCGTTACAAATGTTAATCTTCATGGATCCACAATTTTGATTTTGAAACGCGCTAATAGAGTTTTTCCAATTATTGAACCAATTTTGGCAAAAAATGGTATTCCGGACGATTTTAAATATCTAGCAGTTATTGAAAGTGCTTTACTAAATGCATCATCCCCTGCAGGAGCTAAAGGAGTTTGGCAATTTATGCCCGAAACAGCAAGAGAAAAAGGAATCGAAGTAAGCGAAACAATTGACGAAAGATACAATCTTGAAAAATCTACCGAAGCAGCTTGTCAGTATCTAAATGCTGCAAAAAATAAATTGGGTAGTTGGTCGTTAGCAGCAGCGTCATATAACGGAGGACTACTTGGAATTTCTAAACAAATGGAGTTTCAAAAAGTATCAAATTATTATGATTTGTTGTTAATTGAAGAAACACATCGCTACGTTTTTAGAATTCTAGCCCTAAAAGAAATCATGAAAAACCCAATATTGTATGGTTTTGATACTTCAAAATTAGAACTTTATCCAATAATTGAAACCAAAAAAATTCAAATTGATTCTACAATCAATGATTTAGCAACTTTTGCCAAAACACAAGGCATAAATTACAAAACATTGAAAATTTATAATCCATGGCTTCGAGATCGAAAATTGGATAATAAATTCCAAAAAGTTTATCAATTAGAGATTCCTGTTAAAGGATTTGAATAATTTACAAAAAAACCATCGTAAATGATGGTTTTTTTGTAAATTAAAAATATTTTTTAAAAAAAAGTTAGATCTTAAATTTTTTTCATTTGATCCTTCATCATTTTGATTTGATCTTTTAACATCCCTTGTTTGTCAAGTTTTTTAACTTCAGAAATCAAATTAGTGGCTTCTAATTTTCTTCTGCGAGAAAGTGCAACACCCGCCAAATTCAGTTTTGCAACAGCCAAATCCATATCCATCGACAATCCTAATTGAATTGCTTTTTTAAAGTATTTTTCTGCCTGAACTAAATTCGTTTGTGACAACATAATTCCATGCAAATAATTGAAATAGCCTTGTTGCTTTTGTACTAAAGCAGTTTCTGGATTTTTAATTTTTGCCAACCATGCCGTAGCGCCAGCAAAATCTTGTTTTCTTAACTTTAAAAAGGCTAAAAGAATAAATTCATTCTTAAAATAAAGAAAAATTGGAATCAATGACAATAAAATTAAGAAAATTCCATTTCCAATTTCACCTTCCGTAAATCTCCAAATGCTCAAAACCAGCAATAATCCTGCTATAACTAATTTAATATTTCTGTGAAACATGTTGTTTATTTATAATGAATTGCAAATATAGTAAAACGTTTTTAAAATAATTTAAAAAACTACTTGCCAGAAAAAAAAGTCTTTGTATATTTGCACTCGATTAAAAAAGGATTTAATCCACTATTTATTAAAAATCAGATTTAAAGATACACAAAATGAGCAAAAGAACGTTCCAACCATCGAAAAGAAAAAGAAGAAATAAACACGGATTCATGGACAGAATGGCTTCTGCAAACGGACGTAAAGTACTTGCTCGTCGTCGTGCAAAAGGTCGTCACAAACTGACAGTATCTTCTGAACCAAGACACAAAAAATAATGATTAGCAATAATCAATATAAAGCCGTTACTATTTTTAGTAACGGCTTTTTTTATAACTTGTTCATAAATAATAATAATTTTCAGGAGCTATTTGCTACGCCAGTTGCTCTTTCAGGCTCGAGTCCCGCTATTCGTTTCAAATGAAATTCATTGAATACCTATGAAAAATATTTTTTTAATGAGATAATCTTTTTACTTTTATACTTCGCAAAAGCTACGTAAAAAAGAAAAAAGGATTTCCACTGCTATCGAGGCTAAAGATTATATCACAACTACAAACTAACGACAATGCCAAAAGACAATTCCATAAAATCGGTTTTAATAATAGGTTCTGGACCAATCGTAATAGGGCAAGCCTGCGAATTTGATTATGCAGGATCACAATCCGCTCGTTCTATTCGCGAAGAAGGAATTGAAGTAATATTAATAAATTCCAATCCAGCAACGATAATGACCGATCCATCCATGGCAGATCGCATTTATTTATTGCCATTGAACACAAAATCAATTATTCAAATCCTAAAAGAAAATCCACAAATCGATTCGGTTTTACCAACTATGGGCGGACAAACCGCACTAAATCTTTGTTTGGAAGCCGACGAAAAAGGAATTTGGAAAGATTTCAACGTCAAAATGATTGGTGTCGATGTAAACGCAATCAACATTACTGAAGATAGAGACCAATTCAAAAATTTACTTAAAAAAATCGGTGTACCATCAGCTCCAGCCGAAATATGTACTTCAATGCTCCGTGGCAAAGAAATTGCACAAGAATTTGGCTTTCCGTTAGTCATTCGTCCCTCTTTCACTTTAGGCGGAACAGGAGCAGCAATTGTTTACAAAAAAGAAGATTTTGCCGAAAAATTAACTTACGGTTTAGAAATGTCCCCAATTCACGAAGTGCTAATTGACAAGGCATTAATGGGTTGGAAAGAATATGAATTAGAATTATTGCGAGACAAAAACGATAATGTAGTTATCATTTGTTCTATAGAAAATATGGATCCAATGGGAATTCATACTGGCGATTCCATTACGGTTGCACCAGCCATGACATTATCGGATACCACTTTTCAACGCATGCGCGATTATGCCATATTAATGATGCGATCTATTGGCAATTTTGCTGGAGGTTGCAACGTTCAGTTTGCGGTTTCACCTGATGAAAAAGAAGATATTGTTGCCATAGAAATCAATCCAAGGGTTTCTCGTTCGTCTGCATTAGCCTCAAAAGCAACGGGTTATCCAATTGCGAAAATTGCTTCGAAACTGGCATTGGGTTATAATTTGGACGAATTGCCAAACCAAATTACCAAATCGACATCAGCATTATTTGAACCAACTTTAGATTATGTTATTGTAAAAATTCCACGTTGGAACTTTGACAAATTTGAAGGTGCCGATAGAACTTTAGGCCTTCAAATGAAATCTGTTGGCGAAGTCATGGGAATTGGTCGTTCGTTTCAAGAAGCCTTGCACAAAGCTACGCAATCGCTTGAAATTAAACGCAATGGACTTGGAGCAGACGGAAAAGGATATAAGAATTACGAACAAATTATCGAAAAACTCACTTTTGCAAGTTGGGATCGCGTTTTTGTGATTTATGATGCGATTGCAATGGGAATTCCGTTGTCAAGAATACACGAAATTACAAAAATTGATATGTGGTTTCTCAAACAATATGAAGAGTTGTATACTTTAGAAAAGGAAATTTCTAAATTTAAAATCGATACTTTGCCGAAAGATTTAGTTCTTGAAGCAAAGCAAAAAGGTTATGGCGATCGTCAAATTGCTCATATGTTGGGT
>JAYWEG010000062.1:0-2282 GCA_043779445.1 Bacteroidota bacterium | reverse complement strand
TTAAATACATCAGCACAAACCACAAAAAAATCTACAATGATGAAAGATTGTTGTATGATGAAAGATGGTAAAATGATGGTTATGAAAGACGGTAAAACTATGCCTATGGAAAAAGATATGGTTATGAAAAATGGGACAACCTGCATGACTAGCGGCGAATGCATGATGAAAGACGGTAAAAAAATGATGATGAAAAACGGAGACTGTATGGAAATGAGCGGAAAAATGTGTAACGATAAAATGAAAATGATGGACAAAAAGAAAACCACAAAAAAAATGGCAGCAATGATGTACAAATGTCCAATGCATCCAGAAGTTACAAGCGACAAACCCGGTAAATGTTCAAAATGCGGAATGGAATTAGTAAAAAAATCTTCAAAATAAATTTGTAAAAAATAATTCATAAATTATATTTCACTTACTTTTTTAAAAAAATCATCATCAAATTATTTTTAATAAGTTGATGATGATTTCTTATTTTAGCAAATTAAATTTTAAAAAAACTGAATCAATTATTTTTGATATAAATGAACCTTACCCAAATAATCCAGCAATATAAAACCGATACTGAAAGTGTTTATACAACTTGGTTTGTAGATAATGACCAACGATTAAAAGCATTTCGAACCATTCGTCGTGGTGTTTTACAAGTTATTGATGACATAAAAAACAAAACTTTTCCAAACGATTTTAAAGGTAGTAGCTTAGAATTTGTATTGAGTTGTATTGCAGAACAAAAACAAATTTTTGTAGGTGTTGCACATCCTTTTTATTGGAAGCCAAAATTACGTATTCCAGATATTTACGAAAATCAAAATAATAAAATTGCTTTTGGTCAATTTCTCGAAAACTGTATCAATGCCAAAACAGAAGAACAAGTTGTAAAAGAAATTGTAAAATTAGACGAACTCAAAATAAAAGGTTTGGGACCAGCCGTGGCAAGTATTTTATATTTCTTGCATCCAACTTGGTTTCCACCATTCAATACGGCTATTCTTAACGGATTTAATTTTTTATTTAAAGACAAAAAGAAGTTAGGCAGTTGGACAGAATATTTAAAAATAAGAGAAACTTTAATCGAAACCAACAGTAAGCATAAAGCCGAATTATCAAACGATTTAGGTGCAATTGCAGGATTATGTTTTGAAATTGGGACGCAAAAAATGCTGATTGGTAACGATGAATATTTAAGCGAAGAAGAACGCAATAAATTTGAAAAGAATATTTTAAAACGTCAAAAAGAAATTCAAGAAGAAAAATTAGCAGAAAATCTTCATAACGAAATGCAATACCATTTATTAAAAATTGGGGTTTCTTTAGGTTTTGATGTAACTCCAGCCAGTAATGACAAAAGCAAATCATATGGCGGAGAAAATTTCTCTTTTATTTCAATCAATAAATTTCCAGAACTCCCAACCGATAAAGACACACAAAACACAATAAAATTAATTGATGTCCTTTGGTTTCAAAAAGGAACAAACAAAATAATTGGAGCATTTGAAGTCGAAAAAAGCACGAGTATTTATTCCGGAATATTACGATTATCCGATTTATATTTTAGCATTTCTAATGGCGAAGAAGTCTTTTACATCATCATTCCAAACAGTCGAGAGAAAGATGTTATCCAACAACTCAACCGACCAGTTATAAAAAACTCAAAAATGAATATTAAATATATCCTCTTTTCAGAATTAAGAACCAACTGCGATGCGATTTGCAAATTTGGAACAGACCACTCAATTATGGAAAAAATAGCAAAATCAATTTAATTGTTTAAAATCGTAATATTTAACAAATATATTTTAAGAGTAATTAACCAAAATAAAAGAGATATTATGATTTTATTTTTATTCCGTTACATCACTAAAAAATGGGGTCACGTGATTTTTATCTATATAATCTTCTACAATTCCTATTTCGTCAATATCAACAAATTCTAAAAACCGTGCATCGCGTATTTGAGACCACATTAAATGATTTTTATCATTATGACTAGCTTTAGGTTCTCTTCCCAAAACAAAATATTTACCATCTGGCTGACCAGACAATTCTAATGCTTTGGTCAACGAAATAAAACGAGTTACATCATTTTCAAGGAAATAATGTTTTTTCTCAAAATCAAAAGCTTGTCCTGCAACTGGCACTCCATTAACACCTATAAAATTTACCTCAACAGGTGCA
This sequence comes from Bacteroidota bacterium, assembly GCA_043779445.1. Classification (GTDB taxonomy): domain Bacteria; phylum Bacteroidota; class Bacteroidia; order Flavobacteriales; family Flavobacteriaceae; genus Flavobacterium. The sequence continues at coordinate 101 of JAYWEG010000062.1, read as the reverse complement.
AATAAATTAGCAAAATCGTTAGAAGTAAGTGTTTTATCAATATTTACTTTGCCAACAATTTTTGGATATAATTTTGTTCTTACTTTTTGAAAAATAGTAGG
>JAYWEG010000061.1:0-14581 GCA_043779445.1 Bacteroidota bacterium | reverse complement strand
ATTAGTAGTCCAAATATGGCAGTGGAAAAAAAATGCAAAATCGAAAATCTAGATCCAGAAATCACAAAAAACGTTTATGACATAATTGAAATATGGGAAAATTCAAAAAAATAATTTGTTTTATTTCTCATTAGTTTAGAATAAAAAAACAAAAAAAGCGTTGACTTTCATTGTTTAAATGGTATCAAAATATTTATATTTGTATCAACAAATAAAATTCAATCCTATCAACAAACTAAAAATCTTCAACGATCCCATATACGGTTTCATTACCATTCCCAACCCATTAATTTACGATCTCATTCAGCATCCTTATTTTCAGCGATTGCGTCGAATTTCGCAAATGGGATTGTCGTATTTGGTTTATCCAGGAGCAAATCACACCCGTTTTCACCACGCTTTAGGTTGCTTGCACGTGATGCAAAAAGCAGTTCAAGTTTTAAAATTTAAAAATGTTTCGATTTCTGAAGAAGAGGAAAATGCACTTTATATAGCCATTTTACTTCACGATATAGGTCATGGACCATTTTCGCACGCCATGGAACATAGTATTGTAGAGGATGTGCATCATGAGCAAATTTCGTTGTTGTTTATGAATAAATTAAACCAAGAATTTAAGGGACAATTAAACCTTGCAATCGAAATTTTTAAAGGAGAATATCATCGCAAATTTATGCTACAACTCATTTCTAGTCAGCTGGATATGGACAGAATGGATTACCTAAAACGTGATAGTTTTTATTCAGGAGTAGAAGAAGGGAAAATAAATTCAGACCGATTAATCCAAATGATGAATGTTATAGATGATGTATTGGTTATAGAAGAAAAAGGAATATACTCTGTCGAAAAATTTCTTATGGCACGAAGGCTAATGTATTGGCAAGTTTATTTACATAAAACAAGTTTAGTTGCCGAGCTAACATTAACAAACATATTAAAAAGAGCTAAAGATTTATTCCAAAAAGGCATTGAGGTAGGATGCAGTAAACCATTACAATTTTTTATTGAAAACAAAATAAGTTTAGATGATTTTAATGACGAAATCCTCAATAAATTTGCACAATTAGATGATACAGATATAATTGGAGCCATAAAAAATTGGCAAACTCATTCCGATTTTACACTAAATGCTTTGAGCAAAATGATTATCAACAGAGATTTATTGAAAATAAAAATGAGCGAGGAAAAATTCTCTTCAGATCAAGTTCAGGAATTAGTAGAACAATTTTCGAAAGAAAATAAACTAGGAATTCAAGAATCTAAATACTTTGTTTTTAAAGGAAAAATTCGAAATCAAGCCTATTCAAAAATCGCCGAACCCATACGAATACTCAAAAAAGATGGAACAATTGAAGATGTTGCTTTAATATCTGATCAACTCAATTTAAGAGCATTATCCAAACAAGTAACCAAATATTTTATATGTTTTCCAAAACAACTCAATAAAATATAAACTTTCTTTTTAAATTTTTATATTTTTGTAAAAGATGAAATTTACAGCACAACAAATAGCGGGAATTCTAGAAGGCGAAATTATTGGGAATCCAAACGCCGAAGTTTTCAAATTATCCAAAATCGAAGAGGGTTCAGAAGGATCGTTATCATTTTTGAGTAATGCAAAATATTCGAATTATATTTATACCACAAACGCATCGGTAGTTATTGTAAACAATACGTTTATTGCAGAAAAACATGTAAAAACTACACTCATAAAAGTAGAAGATGCCTACCGAGCGTTTACGAAAATTCTCGAATTTTATAGTCAAGTAAAAAATAACAAAATTGGAATCGAACAACAATCTATGATTTCTGAAAATGTAAAATATGGCGAAAATCTCTATTTAGGAAGTTTTTCGTATATTGGTGAAAATTCAGTTCTTGGAGATAACGTAAAAATATATCCTAATTGTTACATTGGAGAAAATGTTGTCATTGGTAATAATGTTAGTATTTTTGCAGGCGCAAAAGTGCATTCCGAAACAGAAATCGGGAATAATTGTGCTATTTATTCTGGAGCAATAATTGGAGCCGATGGTTTTGGGTTTGCACCAAATCCCGATGGAACTTTTACAAAAATTCCCCAAATCGGAAATGTAATTATTGAGGATAATGTCGATATTGGTGCTTGTACCACTATTGATAGAGCCACAATGGGTTCTACAATTATTAGAAAAGGAGTCAAATTAGACAATCAAATCCAAATTGCTCACAATGTAGAAATTGGTGAAAATACGGTAATTGCAGCTCAAACTGGAATTGCTGGAACAACAAAAATTGGTAAAAACTGCATGATTGGCGGTCAAGTTGGGATTGCTGGGCATTTAATTATTGGAAATAATGTTCGAGTACAAGCACAATCTGGAATAGGAAGAAACGTAAAAGATAACGAAATTTTGCAAGGAACTCCTTCATTTGGATATAATGATTTTAGCAAATCCTATGTTCATTTCAAGAATTTGCCAAAAATAGTTTCAGAATTAGAGCATTTAAAAAAGACAATTAATAATAAAACATAATGATGGTAAAACAGAAAACCATAAAAAGCGAAATTACGCTCACAGGAGTTGGATTGCATACTGGAAAAGAGGTTACAACAACTTTCAAGCCAGCACCAATCAACAACGGTTTTACATTTGTTAGAATTGATCTCGAAGGAAGCCCGATCATAGAGGCAGATGCAAACTATGTCGTGAATACTCAAAGAGGAACAAATTTAGAAAAATTAGGAGTAAAAATTCAAACTCCTGAACATGTTCTGGCGGCACTAATTGGCTGTGATTTAGACAATGTAATCATTGAATTAAATGCCTCGGAATTACCAATTATGGACGGATCTGCTAAATTTTTCGTGGAAGCGATAGATAAAGTAGGAGTTGATGAGCAAAGCGCAGAACGAAAGTTCTATGTTGTTAAAGAAAATATCTCTTTTATAGACGAAGCCTCAGGAAGTGAAATCCTTGTAATGCCGTCAGAGGAATTTCAGGTGACTGCAATGGTAGATTTTGGGACTAAAGTTCTAGGAACTCAAAATGCAACAATGAAAAATATTTCAGAGTTTAAAACCGATTTTGCAAATTGCAGAACGTTTAGTTTTTTGCATGAATTAGAATCATTATTAGACAATGGATTGATTAAAGGTGGTGATTTAAATAACGCAATCGTTTATGTCGATAAAGAAATTTCTGAAAAAACCATGAACAATTTGAAAGTTGCTTTCGGCAAAGATAAAATCACTGTAAAAGAAAATGGAATTTTAGATAATCTTACGTTGCATTATCCTAATGAAGCGGCAAGACACAAACTTTTAGATGTTATTGGTGATTTATCTTTGATTGGAATTAGACTAAAAGGAAAAGTTATTGCAAACAAACCGGGTCATTTTGTAAATACACAATTTGCAAAAAAATTATCTAAACTCATCAAAATAGAACAAAGAAATCATGTTCCTGTATATGATTTGAATTTAGAACCATTGATGGATGTGAATAAAATCATGAGTATTTTGCCACATAGACCACCATTTTTATTCATTGACAGAATTCTTGAAATGTCGGATAATCATGTAGTTGGATTAAAAAATGTTACAATGAACGAACCGTTTTTTGTTGGACATTTCCCAGAAGCACCCGTAATGCCTGGCGTTATTATCATAGAAGCAATGGCTCAAACAGGGGGAATTTTGGTTTTGAGTACCGTTCCAGATCCAGAAAATTACCTTACTTTCTTCATGAAAATCGATGGAGTAAAATTCAAAAACAAAGTGCTTCCAGGCGATACTCTAACGTTCAAATGTGAATTAATTACCCCAATCAGACGAGGAATTTGCCATATGTCTGCAAAAGCTTTTGCGAATGGAAAATTAGTTGCAGAAGCAGAATTAATGGCGCAAATTGCAAAAAAACAATAAAATTTTAGCTATTCGTCTATTTGTTTAGTCAAAAAGAGGAATATCCAAATTTTCAAATAAACGAATAACCAAAAAAATGAATCAACCTTTAGCATATGTTCATCCAGGCGCCAAAATCGCCAAAAATGTTGTTATAGAACCTTTTACCACCATTCACAATAACGTGGTTATTGGTGACGGAACTTGGATAGGATCAAATGTAACCATCATGGAAGGAGCAAGAATAGGAAAAAATTGTAGTATTTTTCCTGGAGCAGTTATTTCTGCTGTTCCCCAAGATTTGAAATTTGGCGGTGAAGATTCTCTTGCAGTCATTGGCGATAATACAACCATCCGAGAATGTGTAACCATTAATCGAGGAACGATTGCATCGGGTCAAACAACTATTGGCAGCAATTGTTTGATTATGGCAACTGCTCACATTGCTCACGATTGTCATATTGGAGATCATGCAATTATAGTAAATGGAGTAGCCTTGGCTGGTCACGTTACAGTTGGTAAATATGCCATAATTGGTGGTTTAGCAGCCATTCATCAGTTTATTCATATTGGAGATCATGCTATGGTTTCTGGTGGATCTCTGGTTCGAAAAGATGTTCCGCCCTATACAAAAGCAGCAAAAGAACCTTTATCATATGTTGGTATTAATTCGGTTGGCTTGCGCCGAAGAGGATATACTACTGAAAAAATACGCGAAATTCAAGAAATTTTCAGAATTTTATATCAAAAAAACTTAAACACCTCTCAAGCAATGGGAATTATTGAAGCAGAAATGGAAGCAACACCAGAACGTGATGAAATTTTAGATTTTATCAGAAGTTCTTCTCGTGGAATCATGAAAGGGTATACTGGTGGAATTTAATGAGGATTAAATAATTCTAGAAAATAATTAAAACAAATTAATAAATTAATCGAATAAACAAAAACAAAAAATGGCATCTACATCAGATATTAAAAACGGATTGTGCATCAAATACAATAACGACATCTATAAAATAATCGAATTTCTTCATGTAAAACCAGGAAAAGGTCCAGCATTTGTGAGAACAAAACTCAGAAGTTTATCTAACGGTAAAGTTCTTGATAATACGTTTTCTGCAGGACATAAAATAGAAGAAATTCGTGTTGAAAATCATAAATTTCAATTTTTATATCCTGAAGGCGATTTGTTTCATTTTATGAATGTAGAAACCTATGAGCAAATCTCTTTGAACAAAGCAATTTTAGATTCTCCAGATTTATTAAAAGAAGGAGAAAGTGTTATGGTAAGTATTAACACCGAAACCGATTTACCAATTTCGGTAGACATGCCGTCATCTGTGGTGCTAGAAGTGACCTATGCTGAACCAGGAATTAAAGGAAACACAGCAACAAATGCAACTAAATCCGCAACCGTGGAAACAGGTGCAACGGTAAACGTACCTTTATTTATCAACGAAGGAGATAAAATTAAAATAGATACAACCTCTGGAAATTACATGGAGAGAGTTAAAGAATAGTTTTTAGTTTTCAGTCGCAGTTTTCAGTATTTTCGGAAATTGCGATTAAAAACTTCGATTAAATATCTAGTTATGAAATTCAATAAAAAACAATCTTTAGAACAAATTGCCAATTTGCTTCATTGCGAATTCGTTGGTGATAAAAATTTCGAAGTTTTCGGCATGAACGAAATTCATGTTGTAGAAGCTGGAGATATTGTTTTTGTCGATCACCCAAAATACTATGAAAAGGCGTTACAATCCAAAGCAACAATTATCTTGATCAATAAAATTGTAGATTGTCCAATCGGAAAAGCATTATTGATTTCAGACGATCCTTTTCGGGATTTTAATAAATTAACAAATCATTTCAAACCATTTCAGTTTTCGAATGTTTCCATTTCTGAATCTGCTAAAATAGGAATTGGAACAATAATCCAACCCAACTGTTTTATTGGGAATCATGTCGAAATCGGAAAAAATTGTGTGATTCATTCCAATGTTTCCATATATGATTATACTATTATTGGAGATAATGTTATTATTCATGCTGGAACAATTCTTGGTGGAGATGCTTTCTATTACAAAAAACGCCCAGATGGTTTCGATCAATTAGTTTCGGGCGGAAGAGTTGTTGTCGAAAATAATGTAGGAATAGGAGCGTTATGTACTATCGACAAAGGCGTTACTGGCGATACAACTATTGGAGAAGGAACAAAAATAGACAATCAAGTGCATGTTGGTCACGACACAATCATCGGTAGAAAATGTCTTATTGCCTCGCAAACCGGAATTGCTGGTTGCGTAATCATCGAAGACGAAGTGACGCTTTGGGGACAAGTTGGTACTACAAGTGGAATTACTATTGGTACAAAAGCAGTAATAATGGGTCAAACTGGTGTAACAAAATCTGTAGAAGGAGGAAAATCATATTTTGGAACTCCAATTCAAGAATCTAGAGAAAAACTAAAGCAATTAGCCAACATTAAAAAAATCCCCGAAATTCTAAGTAAATTGAAATAATCATGACATTAAAAAAAATCATTCGAGAGTTCTATAAATCAGATGCGTTAATAAATGGGGATATCATGGCATCTTATTTGCACAAAGACGTTACTTTAAATTGGAGTAGTTCTCAAGGAATTTTTGAAATGGATTATGATCGAATACTAGAATTTACCTATGGAATCGGAAAATCCTATGTGCGTTCAAAAGCGATAATTACTCATATTTTGCAAGACGGAAATTTCGTCTCCATCAGATATAAATATTATGCTAAAACAATAGAAAATCCAAGGGAAGAAATGCACCTAGCAGATGTTTTTGTTATTTGGGAAATGAAAGATGATAAATTATACCAAGGCTATCAAATGAGTCAAGTTCCATTACTTAATATTTAATAAAAAAAATTACAAAAAGTAACTTCAAAACATTACTTTTGCCAAACAATAATAAAAAACAACATAAATTAGATAACATGAGCGTTTTAGTTAATAAAGATTCTAAAATAATTGTACAAGGTTTTACTGGTAGCGAAGGAACTTTCCACGCAACTCAAATGATTGAGTATGGAACAAATGTGGTTGGTGGAGTAACTCCAGGAAAAGGTGGAACTACACATTTGGATCGTCCGGTTTTCAATACTGTTAAGGATGCAGTTGATGTCGCTGGTGCAGATACAACAATCATTTTTGTACCACCCGCTTTCGCTGCAGATGCAATTATGGAGGCCGCTGATGCTGGAATAAAAGTAATTATTACAATCACAGAAGGAATTCCGGTTTCGGATATGATTAAAGCATACGAATACATCAAACATAAAAACTGTCGTTTAATTGGGCCAAATTGCCCAGGAATAATTACTCCAGGCGAAGCAAAAGTGGGTATCATGCCTGGTTTTGTTTTCAAAAAAGGAACCGTTGGAATTGTTTCTAAATCTGGAACATTAACCTATGAGGCGGCAGATCAAGTGGTAAAACAAGGTTTAGGAATCACAACTGCCATTGGAATTGGTGGAGATCCAATTATTGGAACCACAACAAAAGAAGCGGTAGAATTGTTAATGAACGACCCAGAAACAAATTGTATTGTGATGATTGGTGAAATTGGAGGTCAACTTGAAGCCGATGCTGCAAAATGGGTTAAAGCAGACGGTAACCGCAAACCAGTAGTTGGATTTATCGCTGGTGTAACCGCTCCAAAAGGTAGAACAATGGGTCACGCAGGTGCAATTGTTGGTGGCGAAGATGATACTGCAGAAGCAAAAAAACGAATCATGAGAGAATGTGGGATTCATGTAGTAGATTCCCCAGCAGAAATTGGAAAAAAAGTAAAAGAAGTATTGGGATAGTGATCCAGTTCTGAAAAAATAAATTCAAAAAAAGATTCCGTCTAGTTGAATAAACTAGATGGATTTTTTTTAATAATAATTTTTGAAATTCAATATTCAAAAATAAAAAAAATATAATAATGTATAAAGAATTAAAAAAATTTAAAACAACAAACAGTTTTAGTTTCACAGTAAACGACAATTTAGAAACGGTTTGTAATACCTCCGAAACAGCAAATGGTGTTTTCTTGGTTTATGCTGTTGATGGTGAAAATAAAAATTTGATTATGGTTGGTTCAACAGGAACAATTCAAAACGATGGAACTCTAAAAAGCAAAAATGGCGGCATGTATGACAAAATTGTTAACGGAAATCAATTTGCAAAAACAGGAAGAAAATATTCTTGGCCAGCACAAATGAAAATTGAAAATATCGAAAGATTAGAAGTTTTTTGGTACGATACCTTCAATGAAAAAAATAAAGTCATTCCAACTTTTGTAGAAGGGCAAATTTTACAACTTTATTTCGAAGAAAATGGCAGGTTACCAAAATGGAATGTGGCTTTCTAGGTTATATCAATATACTAAAAAATCCGTATTGAAAATTTTTGATACGGATTTTTCTTTCTAGAAAACTTCACATTTTTCGGAATTTTCAATTTTGAAATTTTTTAGAATTAAGTTGTCGATACAATTCCTAAAATCATTAGTATAACTGTCCTCGGCAAACGATTCTCGTCTTCTGCGAAGCAACGAACGCTCAATTTCTTGCTTGTAATTGGAGTTTGTGAAATATTCGTCTTCTGAATCGAATTTAAAATACATTCTTTCGGTTCGGATTTTATATTTTCCTTCAAAAATTACAATAGCAAAATCCATATACAAATTCTGCTCCGTAAAATTATTAAAATTGCATTTGCAATCATTTAGTACCAGTCGACCCGTTTTTTTAGATTCATCAAAAATAATTTTATTGTTTTTTGATAAAACCTTTATGATATCTGATTCCGAAGTTTTAAATGCGGCTTCCCAATATACTTTTTTGTCTAAAACATAAAAGTTCGATTGTTGTGAAAACATCGAAATATTGATAAACAGCAATATGATTATAATTTTTTTCATCATTTTATTCGATTAATATACTACCAGGTGGTAGCAAAAGTTTTAATAATTTAATGTCCATCTCCGTTAAAGTTTTTTGTTTGCCTGAGTTTTTACTAACTTCTGAAAAATTATTATCTAAAAATTTTTTATCGTAAGCGTTTTTATTTCCAGTCAATAAAAATTTTTCAATTGTTAGAATATATGAATCTTTTGTTTTAGTTAAATCAAAATCTAATATCGTTCCATCGGAGAGTGATTGCAAAAATCCATTAAAATATACATTAGCAACTTTTCCTGTGTTGGTATTTTTGTCAGTTGTAATATTGGGATGGTTTTTATCAATTAGTTCTAAAACATTTTGAGCATCATTCTTAAATTCAATTTGCCAAATCAGGTTGTTTTTGTCTGCTAAAAAATGATGCTTTTGAGAAAAAGAGGCAATTCCGATAAATAGAAAAAGGTAGTATAATTTCATTTTTTAAATTTTTTCTAATGCAATTTGAGAATTTTTAGTTTTGAAAGTTTTCATTAAGTTTTCTTCGAAACAGTCGAATAATCTCCTATGATTGGATCCAGTTGAAATTTCTGTTTCGTTATTTTGAGAGAATTTTCTAGTGAAATCAAATTTTCGTTTATCGACTCTAAATTCACTATCCAAAACATAATTCAAATTATAAACTCTAACAGTGTATGTTGTTTCTGTAAAGGTAACTTTAAAATCAAAACTTAAAGAATATTGACTTAGATCATCATCAATATATTTTCGGAGTTTGCAAGCACTAAAAAGGCGTAAACCTTTTCCAGTATTATCTATTTTGTTGGTTTCAACTCGAGGATCGGTTTTGTCAATTTGCAATAAAACATCGGGGTCGGTTGATTTGAAAGTTGCTTCCCAAAATATTTCTTTATTCTCGATTTTAAAATGCTGTGCTTGAGAAAAAGTTGTAATTAAAATGAAGCCAAACAGTAAATGTTTTTTCATAAATTATTTTCCACAAACTTAAGCAAGATTCAGTACAAAAAATCATTTTTAGAATCTTTTTTTAAAATCCACAAATAATCTTATATTTGAACTTTGCAAACTAGCCCCGATGGAAACGGAAATCCTTTTGTGTAGCTTTTTAGCGAAACAAAAGATTGGAGTGTAGAGCGGGATAAGCTCCAAAATAAAATAAAATTAATTATTCTAAAACATAAAAATGAAATTACTCGAAGGAAAAACGGCTATTATTACTGGTGCAAGTCGCGGAATTGGAAAAGGAATTGCTGAGGTTTTTGCAAAGCATGGTGCAAACGTTGCCTTTACATATAGCTCCTCTGTGGAATCTGCACAAGCGCTGGAAACCGAATTGAATGCTCTGGGTATAAAAGCAAAAGGATATCAATCCAATGCAGCAGATTTCAACGAAGCCCAAACCTTTGTTGAGGCTGTTTTAGCCGAATTTGGAACAGTTGATATTTTGATCAATAATGCAGGAATCACGAAAGATAATTTGCTGATGCGCATGTCTGAAGAGGATTTTGATAAAGTGATTAACGTGAATTTGAAGTCGGTTTTTAACATGACAAAAGCCATTCAGAAAACTTTTTTGAAACAACGTGCAGGTTCGATTATCAACATGAGTAGTGTTGTTGGAGTAAAGGGAAATGCGGGTCAAACTAATTATGCTGCCTCAAAAGCGGGGGTAATTGGGTTTACAAAATCGGTTGCACTTGAACTTGGTTCGCGCAACATTCGCTGTAACGCTATCGCTCCGGGATTTATCGAAACCGAAATGACGGCTAAACTCAACGACGATGTGGTGCAAGGATGGCGCGACGGTATTCCTCTAAAACGAGGTGGAACGTGCGAAGATGTTGCGAATGTTTGTGTTTTCTTAGCAAGCGAATTGAGTGCCTATGTTACGGGTCAAGTTTTGAATGTTGATGGCGGAATGTTGACATAAAGTAATATGAATTGTGAATTATGAGTCATAATCCATAATTCATAATTCATAATTTTTGGAATATAATATGACAACATCCACAATCCTTTTGATTCTACTTTCCATAGCGATTGCTGGTGGATTATCTTATTATCAGTATTTTTATAAAAACCCAAATCAGACAAAAATTACTATATTTTTGGCATTTTTGAGGTTTTTTTCTGTTTTTGGGATTTTACTCTTATTGATAAACCCAATAATTACTCGAAAAACTTTTGAAACAGAAAAAACGCCTTTGCCAATTGTTGTGGATAATTCGAGTTCTATTGTTGATTTGAAATCCAATAAAATTGCAGAAGAATTGTTTGCAAAACTCTCCTCGAATACTGCTTTGCAAGATCGATTCGAAATACAGAATTATCAATTTGATAGTGAATTTCAAACGCTAGAAATGCTAGATTTCAACGGAAAACAAACTAACATTGACAAAGTTGCCAAGAATTTAAAAAGCATCAATAAAAACAAATCCTTCCCAACGGTTTTGATTTCTGATGGAAACCAAACTTCGGGGAATGATTATGCTTATAGTTTTAATGTAAATAACAAGGTTTATCCATTGGTTTTGGGAGATACGACTACTTTTTTAGATATAAGAATCAACCAACTCAACGTAAATAAATATGCTTTTCAGAAAAATAAATTTCCTGTCGAAGTTTTTCTTCAATATTCTGGAAAAAAATCTGTTAACGCAAATTTCAATATTTCGCAAGGGAAAACTATTTTATCAACACAAACCGTTTCGTTTTCACCTTCGAAAAAGTCAGCCATTGTGAATGTTTTGCTGCCTGCAAATAATGTTGGATTACAAATTTTTAAAGCCACAATTTCCTCGCGAGAGCCTGAGAAAAACATTTATAATAACACCAAAAATTTTGCTGTAGAAGTGATCGATCAACGCACCAATATTGCCATTGTAACTGCAATTAACCATCCTGATGTGAGTGCTTTAAAAAGAGCCATTGAAACCAATATTCAACGCAAAGTTACTATCATAAAGCCAAGTGAAATAAAGACTTTACAGGATTATAATGTGTTAATTTTCTATCAACCTACATCTGAATTTAAGTCAGTTTTTGAAACCAATAAATTAGCTGGCATCAATTCATTTGTCATTACTGGAACGAATACAGATTTTGGGTTTCTGAACCAATATCAAACGAATTTTGACTTCAAAATGAGCGGACAAAAAGAAGATTATTTGGCCAATTTCGAAACTCAATTCAATATTTTTGCTACCGATGATATTGGTTTTGATACATTTCCGCCATTGCAAAATGCGTTTGGAAGCATTACAGCATCAGGGAATGTACATGTGTTACTTTCATCTAAAATTCGAAATATCGAAACCAATTTGCCATTGCTCGCTTTTACGGAAAACCTGGGCAAACGTTCGGCTTTTTTGTTCGGAGAAAATATTTGGAAATGGCGACTGCAAAGTCATCTCGATTCTAAATCTTTCGAAAAATTTGATATTTTTATAGACAAAACGATTCAGTATTTGGCTTCAAATAATTCTAAAAAATCATTGGTTGTCAACCACGAAAATTTTTATAATTCGGGCGATGCTTTAGAAATCACTGCACAATATTTTAATAAAAACTATGAGTTTGATGAAAAAGCGCGATTGACAATTTCGGTTTCAAATAAAAACACTAAGCAAATTAAAAGATATGACTTGTTGAAAACCAATAATGCTTTCAAAGTCAATCTCGATGGACTTTCGGCTGGTCAATACACATTTTATGTAAAAGAATTGAACTCGAATTCGGTTTATAATGGATATTTTGAGATTTTGGATTTCGATATCGAAAAACAATTTGTAAACCCAGATTTGCAAAAAATGAAACTTTTGGCTACTCAAACGAACGGAAAAGTTTTTGCTCCAAGTCAAGTAGATAATTTAATTAAAACGTTGCTAGAAAACGAAAGTTATAAGGCCATTGAAAAAACGGTTGTCAAAAAAACTACTTTCATTGATTTGGTGTGGATGTTAGTTTTAGTTGCAATTTCTTTAGCAATGGAATGGTTTTTGAGGAAATATAATGGAATGCTTTAATTCAATTACGAATTAAAAATTACGAATTAAAAATCTGTGGCAAAAAAATTTAAATTATGAAAATAGCAATTGCAACTGTATTTATTTTTTTGATATGTACTTTTTTATTTTTCAGTTTTAAAAGTAAAGAACCAAACTTGGGAATAATTCAACAACAAGGCAACACAATTCAAACCCGATTTTCGGTTCCCCAAGGTTATGTTCGAACTAAAGAAAAGGAAGATTCTTTTGGAAATTTCCTTCGAAATTTACCGTTAAAACCATCGGGAAGTATGGTGAAATATTATAACGGGACATCAAAAATAAATAACAATGTTTATGATGCCGTGGTCGATTTGCCCATTGGAAACAAAGATTTGCATCAATGCGCAGATGCTGTTATGCGTCTTCGAGCCGACTATTTGTTTAAGCAAAAACAATATGAGTTGATTCATTTTAATTTTACCAATGGCTTTCGGGTAGATTATTCTAAATGGCGAGATGGTTATAGAATTGTTGTAAAAGAGAATAAAACTTCGTGGGTCAAATCTGCAAAACCATCAGACAGTTATGAAACGTATTGGAGTTACATGGAAATGATTTTTAATTATGCAGGCACAGCGTCTTTATCAAAAGAAATGAAATCAATACCCGTTTCTGACTTGCAAATTGGTGATGTTTTCATCAAAGGCGGATTTCCAGGACATGCTGTTATTGTTGTGGATGTTGCAGTAAATCCTATTAATAATTTGAAAATTTTTATGATTGCACAAAGTTATATGCCAGCGCAAGAATTACAAATTTTGCTCAATCCAAGTATTAGTAGTAACAACAAAGTTTGTTGGTATTCTGCTCAAATTCCTTCGACTTTGCAAACTCCAGAATGGACTTTTGACGCCAATCAATTGAAACGATTTTAGATGAAATATTTTATTTTTTTGTTGTTTTCTATGAGTTGTTTCTCGCAAGTGAATATGCGAAGAGATGATTTGCCAGTAAATATTAAGAAATTAATGAACGTATATCCAAATTTAATTTGGAGTTACAATGAAAATACATTAGTTTTTAAGGATAAATCTATCATGATATATGATGATTTAAAAGAAAAAACGGATTTGGAACGATTAGAAAATTCAGATATTGAAGATCAATTTAATTATACTTATGAACTTGGGAAAATAAATGACGCTGGACGTTATAGAAATGAAGTATTTTTCAAGAAAATTTATGGCAATTCGAAATCCGAAGTCGAAAAAAAATTAGTCGAAATTGTTTGGTGTCCAAAGTTAGTGAATCAAAAAATCAAAGTAACTTCTGTAAATGGAATTGATAAAATTGTCAATAAAATTTCAGCCGAATTAGATGAACATCCCGAATTTCAGAAATACATTAACAACATTGGTGGAACATTTAATTGGAGAACAATTTCAGGAACAAATCGGTTGAGTATGCACAGTTTTGGCATGACAATCGACATCAACGCAAAACATTCTGATTATTGGCAATGGAGTTGCAATTGCAAAAATGAGAATTATAAAATTGTTTATAAAAATAAAATTCCCTTAGAGATTGTAAAAATTTTTCAAAAATATGGGTTTATTTGGGGCGGAAATTGGAAACATTTTGACACGATGCATTTTGAATATCGACCAGAATTTTTTGTAAATATATAATTTAAGAAAATCTTACCTATCGTTTTCTTTATCATTAGAATTTAAAAAATATATTTGTCAAAGATTTTAAA
>JAYWEG010000060.1:0-2300 GCA_043779445.1 Bacteroidota bacterium | reverse complement strand
TTCTACAGAAATTTTAGATTTGGTTGTCCGACACTGTGCTATTGAAAAAGGCAGTTTCATTTTATCTAATCCTACATATAACTATTGGACAGAAACTGCAGAAAAATTAGGTTTAAAAAAAATAGAAATTCCATTAACAGATAGCAAAAATCAAGATTTACCAGCATTACTGAAAGCAATTGAACCTAATACAAAAATGATTTATATTTGTAATCCTAACAATCCTACAGGAACTATTTGTGAGAGAAACCAACTTGTGGACTTTATAAATGAAGCAACTAAAAAAGTTATCGTATTAGTTGATGAAGCATATATAGAATTTACCGAACAAAAATCACTTGTAAATTTAGTTAAGGAAAATAAAAATCTAATTATAGCAAAGACATTCTCAAAAATTTATGGTTTAGCAGGAGCAAGAATTGGATATGGTATTGCCAATTCTGAAACAATTGAAAAAATTAGTCAATTACAATCTTGGAATAACGCAAGTATAAGCGTTGTCTCGGTTGCAGCAGCAATTGCATCGATAAAAGATGAAAACTTTAAGTCCGACAGCTATTCATTAAATAAAAAAGCAAGAAACTATACAATTAAAGAACTCGAAAAATTAAAAATACCTTGTATTCCGTCACATTCAAATTTTGTTTACTTTTCATTATTAGATTATAAAAAAGATTTTTTTGAGCAATTAAAAAACAACAATATTTTAGGAACCAAAATCTATGAAGAAAACGGAAAATGGTCAAGAATTACAATTGGAACGATAAAAGAAATGCAACAATTTATAAAAGCGTTACAATAAAAAAATCCATTCAATTCGAATGGATTTAAGTTTTATTTCTAGAAAATTTTAAGAAACATCAATCGTAGTTCGATCAGCAATTTCTTTATATGTTCCGTTAACTAATTTCTCTCGAATGGCCTCAAATGCTGTTAGAGTTTCATTCACATCAGCCAAAGTATGACTCGCAGTAGGAATCATTCTTAATAAAATAATCCCTTTTGGAATAACAGGATACACCACAATCGACAAGAAAATTCCGTAATTTTCTCTCAAATCGTTCACCATTATCATGGCTTCTGGAATGGACCCTTCTAAATAAACTGGTGTAACACAAGTATTTGTATCGCCAATATTAAATCCTTTTTCTTTCAATCCATTTTGTAATGCGTTCACATTGACCCAAAGTTTGTCTTTTAAATCAGACGATTTTCTGAGTAATTCCAAACGTTTTAAAGCTCCAACAGTTTGAATCATTGGCAATGATTTGGCAAACATTTGTGAGCGTAAATTATATTTCAAATAATCAATAACATCTTTATCGGCAGCAATAAATGCACCAATACTCGCCATTGATTTTGCAAAAGTCGAGAAATAAACATCAATATCTGCTTGAACACCTTGCTCCTCGCCTGCTCCAGCTCCAGTTTTTCCTAAAGTTCCAAAACCATGAGCATCATCAACTAAAAGTCTAAAATTGTATTTCTTTTTCAATTCCACAACTTCACGAAGTTTGCCTTGTTGTCCTCGCATTCCAAAAACACCTTCGGTAATAAAAAGTATTCCTCCACCTGTTTCTTCAGCCATTTTAGTAGCACGTTGCAGGTTTTTTTCCATACTTTCCAAATCGTTATGACGGTATGTAAAACGTTTTCCCATGTGCAATCGAACACCATCAATAATACAAGCGTGCGCATCGACATCATAAACAATTATGTCGTTTTTAGTAACCAAAGCGTCAATTGTCGACATTATTCCTTGGTAACCAAAATTCAGTAAATAACAAGATTCTTTCCCGACAAACGCAGCCAATTCGTTCTCCAATTGTTCATGGGCATCGGTGTGACCAGACATCATTCTTGCTCCCATTGGGTAAGCCGCACCATATTTAATTGCAGCATCGGTATCGGCTTGACGCACTTCTGGATGATTTGCCAATCCTAAATAATCATTTATAGACCAGTTTAAAATCTTTTTGCCATGAAACATCATGTGTGGTCCCAATTCGCCTTCCAATTTTGGAAAAACAAAATAACCTTCTGCCTGCGAAGCCCATTTTCCTAGTGGACCTTTATTGTTCTGAATTCTCTCGAATAAATCTTTTACCATCTGAATCTAACGTTTTTAAGAAGTTGCAAAATTAATAATTCCTACCTTAATATAGATACAATTTCACAACTATTTTTTTGGAGCTATTTCCTGCTGTCATTCCAAAAGTTTTTTTGTTGTCAAACCCTTCGACTGCGCTCCGGGAAACAACAAAAAAACGTTTTTCCCTTCCATCAGGGCTAGGGCATTT
>JAYWEG010000059.1:0-2301 GCA_043779445.1 Bacteroidota bacterium | reverse complement strand
AATAAAATAAAAGGAGTTTTGTTTTTAACGGGAGACAGACATTATGCTGAATTAGCAAAATTAGATAGGGAAAATACTTATCCTTTGTATGATTGGACAGTTTCTCCATTTACATCGGGCGTTGCCAAAGAAAAAGAAGCCAATCCACTAAAAGTGGAAGGAAGTTCGTTTTTTACACATAATTTTGGGATAATTTCGTTTTCTGGAAACAAAGCCAATCGCCAATTGAAATTGACTTTGTTTGATAAAGAGGGAAAAGAATTATGGAATAAAGTTATTTTGAAAAAGGATTTAGAATAATTAATATTTGTTTCTAAACCAAACTTTCATCCATTCGCGTTTTAAAATTAAAAAAGCCACTTGTTTAGCCAATTCAAGAATATCTGAGCCATCAAGTTTTTTAATTTGATCTTCGGGAACATCAATAATATAAAGCAAATTAAGATATTCGGCAAATTTATATTGAATCAATCGATAAATTTTTTCGTGTAACTGAATTTTCAAATCCTCTGGCGAGATCATCATCGGAAAATCGATTCCTTCATTGGCCAAATTAAAATCTTTGTTAATTTGTTCAATTAATTTTAGATACAAGTTTTCATTCTCGGCTTCGGAAAGTAGTAAATCGGAATTAATTGGGGCAATGAACATTTTAGATTACAGATTTTAGATTTTAGATTTCAGATTTCAGATTACAGGTTGCAAAACTGCCAACTAAAATCTGCCAACTGATTACTTTTTTTAAACTTTTCTTCCCATCAAATTCTCGCCAAACGAACGCAAAATATCTTTCTTTTCGTTGTCAATACTAATGTTTTGTAAAGTTTCAAATGCTTTTAAAGTAAAATCCTGAATGGCTTGTTGTGTTGCTTTTGATGCGCCAGATGAATTAAAAATCGCTTTTACAGATTCAATTTTATCTGAATTATCGCTCGGATGAATCGAGAATAAATGCAACAATTGTTCTTTCTCAGAAGCCGATGCAAATTCGATTGCTTTCAAGTACAAATAGGTTTTTTTGTTTTCTATAATATCACCACCAACTTGTTTTCCAAAAGTTTTCGGATCGCCAAAAGCATCAAGATAATCATCCTGCAATTGAAAAGCCAAACCGAGATTCAATCCAAAATCATAAATCAAATCGGCATTTTTTTGAGAAGTTTCGGCAACAATTGCGCCCATTTTCATAGCAGCTGCTACCAAAACTGCGGTTTTATATTCGATCATTTTTAGGTATTCAGGAATCGAAACATCATCGCGGGTTTCAAAATCGACATCCCATTGTTGACCTTCGCAAACCTCGAGAGCCGTTTTACTGAACAATTTTGCTAAATCTCTAAAAACATCAGTCGTATATTTCTCGAAATATTGATAAGCTAAAATCAACATAGCATCGCCAGAAAGAATTGCAGTGTTTGTATTCCATTTTTCGTGAACCGTTTCGTTTCCTCGTCTAAGTGGTGCATCGTCCATAATGTCATCATGAACTAGCGAAAAATTATGAAAAACTTCTACTGCCAATGCAGCTGGCAATGCTAATTTATAATCAGCATCAAAAACCTCTGCACTCATTAAGGTCAAAACGGGACGCATTCGTTTTCCTCCCAATTTCATGATATAATGAATTGGTTCGTAAAGATTTCTAGGTTCTTTGGTCTCGTATTGAGTGAGTAAATAATCGGAAATAAATTCTTGATATTGGTATATGGAGTGCATTCTTTAAGAAAGGTTATATGGTTTATGAGTTTATAAGATTTAGATCAAAATCGTACAAACACCATAGCAAAAGTATCTTTTTTACAAAACAAAACCTAAACATCTAAACCTTTTTCTAAACTTTCTAAACCTATTTCTAAACATTTTTCTTAAACTTCTAAACTTTTGTTTGTGTTAAATTTATCAAAATACTTTGGAAACTATTTTGGTATCTAAAGTTTCCGTTTTATATTTGCATTCATATTTTTAATTGATGATGAGAGACAAAATCATTCTTAAAGCCACCGAAATGTTCCTGAAATTAGGTTTCAAGAGCGTAACTATGGATGATATTGCCTGCGAAATGTGTATCTCTAAAAAAACAATATATAAATATTTTTGTAATAAAGAAGTTTTAATCGAAGAAGGTAACGATGTTTTTCATTCAAAAATAGAAAACGGAGTTCAAGAAATTATCTCTAAAAACCTGAATGCAATTGAAGAAAATTTCGAAATCAGAAAAATGTTTGTTGAAATGTTCAAAATTGCTGATACTTCTCCATTATACCAATTAAAAAAGCACTATCCTGCCATTCATCAAAAAGT
>JAYWEG010000058.1:0-2306 GCA_043779445.1 Bacteroidota bacterium | reverse complement strand
AAAAACCCTAAATGATAAACCAGAATTACTAAAGCAAATTCGTTTAAAAACTAATAATTCGTTAAAATTAAATTCCTAAAATAAAAGTTATAAATTTTTGTTACTTTTGCAAATTATATTGAAATTAGAATTTATTTTATATTAAATGATAAATCCTAATTCTTAAATCCTAATTTAAAAATGATTCTACCTATTATAGGATATGGCGATCCAGTTTTGAGACAGGTCGGCACAGACATTTCAGCAGATTATCCAAACCTTTTGGAGCTGATTGAAAACATGTATAATACAATGAACAACGCTTGTGGAGTTGGTCTAGCAGCACCTCAAATTGGTTTGTCTATACGATTGTTTGTTGTGAATACAGAACCATTTAGCGAAAGCGATGATTTGTCGTTAGAGGAACAAACCCAATTAAAAAGTTTTAAAAAAACTTTTATAAATCCAAAAATGATTCTCGAAGAAGGTGAGGAGTGGGGTTTTAACGAAGGTTGTTTGAGCATTCCAGATGTGAGGGAAGATGTTTTTAGACATGAAAAAATTACTATTGAGTATTTTGATGAGAATTTTAATAAAAAAACCGAGGTTTACGATGGCATGATTGCTCGCGTAATTCAGCATGAATACGACCATATAGAAGGAATTTTGTTTACCGATTTAATTTCTTCGTTAAAAAAACAGTTAATAAAAAAGAAGTTACAGAATATTATGGACGGAAAAGCTCGTCCAGATTATAGAATGAAATTTTGTAACAAAAAAGGAAGATAGATTTGCATTTTCAAATACGATTTAAATATAATAAATAAAAAACATTTAAAAATAATGAATTTAGAAAAAATATTAGCAATTTCTGGAAAACCTGGTTTATATGCGTTAAAAATTCAAACTCGTTCAGGGTTTGTCGCAGAATCTTTTTTAGACGGAAAAAAAATCACAGTCGGTATGAAGAGTAATGTGAGTTTACTTTCTGAAATTTCGGTTTATTCGTATGATGCCGAAAAACAACTTTCTGAAGTAATGAGAAGTATCGCGTTAAAAGAAAATGGTGGTCCAGCAATTTCTCATAAAGAAGATAACAACAAATTATCAGTCTATTTTAGAGAAGTTTTTTCAGATTATGATGAATCTAGAGTCTATCCTTCTGATATTAAAAAAATTCTGAATTGGTATAATTCTTTGCAAGCAAAAGGTTTAGTTACTCAAGAAGTACCTAAAATAGAGCCGAGCGATAGCGAAGTTGCAAAGCAAAATGCTGAAGAAAATCTAAAAGAAGTTGTGGAAAAAGTAAAAGCGCCTTCCAAAAAGACAAGAGCTAAAAAAGAATAAATATTTTTTTAATAATATATAAATCCTGCTGAGTTTTCTTAGCAGGATTTCTTATTTTTACCAAAACAGATTTTCAGATGAATTCAAGACAAACCCAACTTCAAGCATTTGATCGATTATTGACCATCATAGACGAATTGCGCGAAAAATGTCCGTGGGACAAAAAACAAACTCTACAAACCTTGCGCCATTTGACCATTGAAGAGACCTATGAATTAGGTGATGCGATTTTAGATAATAATCTCGAAGAAGTTAAAAAAGAATTGGGTGATTTGATGTTGCATTTGGTATTCTATGCCAAAATTGGTAGCGAAACCAACAATTTTGACATCGCTGATGTTTGCAATTCAATAGGTGACAAACTCATTCATCGTCACCCTCACATTTACGGAGATGTTGTTGTACAAGATGAAGAAGAAGTAAAGCGAAACTGGGAAAAACTGAAACTCAAAGAAGGAAAAACTTCTGTTCTAGAAGGTGTGCCAAAGAGTTTACCAGCACTTGTAAAAGCGAGTCGAATTCAGGAAAAAGCAAAAGGAGTAGGTTTTGATTGGGAAGAGTCTCATCAAGTTTGGGACAAGGTTCAAGAGGAATTAGAAGAGTTTCAAGTTGAAGTTCTAAATGGAAATCAAGAAAAAATGGAAGCCGAATTTGGCGATGTTTTATTTTCGATGATCAACTATGCTCGGTTTTTGAATATTAATCCCGAAGATGCTTTGGAACGAACTAATAAAAAATTCATTAAACGTTTTCAATATTTAGAAAGCAAGTCAAAAGAATTAGGCAAATCTTTGTCGGATATGTCTTTGTCCGAAATGGATGTTTTTTGGGAAGAAGCAAAAAAGTTGTAATTAATGAATTTGAATTAAGCATAAAAAAATCTCCACTAGGGAGATTTTTTTAGTCTATTTCGAAAGTAATTCTTTAATTTTTAGTTTTAATTCTTCACCTTTCAAATCTTTGGCTACAATAGTACCTTT
>JAYWEG010000057.1:0-14682 GCA_043779445.1 Bacteroidota bacterium | reverse complement strand
GAAATCAATTTGAACAAGGAAATTTATTAGAGCGTTTTTTATGGTCTCTTTTTTTAAGTTTTATATGTCTTATCTCAGTATCTGTTATATTTTCCTCTTTAAGTTTAGTATTTAATCTACATCCGCTTGAAAATATAGATTTTGATAAAATTACTTTAATTTTTAAAAATCTTTCAAAAAATGAATATCCTAAATCGTTTGAAAACAAAATTGAATTCCAAAGTTTTGTATTTTTAATTTTTATAATTTATTTTATTTCTGGAAGTTTAGGATATTTAGCGCATAAATTAATTAGAATTTTATCTCTTGATAGATTTCCGATATTTAAATTCAAGAATAATTGGCATTATTTGTCCCAAGCGTATAAAGAAAATGGGGTAAATAGAAAAATGGGTGATGTATACACAACTTTTGTAGATGTGTTGGTAAAAAATAATATTAAAGACGAACTTTATCGTGGAATTTTCAACAATTTTATTTTGGATAAAGAAAATAAAATTGAAAATATAATTTTATCGAATGCTTATAAATTTGTATCAATTGAGAAAATTGAATTTGAAAAAATTAATGCAATTGAGAAGTCAATAGAAAACGAGGAAAATATTTTTACATTACACAGAGATTATTTAAACAAAAAAGTTTTTAAGAAATCGATTGATGGTAATCTATTGGTGTTGTCAAATGAAAATATAATTAACATTAATTTTACTTATGTAAAAACATCTAATAATGTAAGAAACTGGAAAGGTTATTTTTATGATTTTTTAAGAATTTCATTTTTCATCAGTTTTGTAGGTTTGGTAATATTACCGTTTTTTCAAATAAATTATCATTATCTTAATTCATTTGGTAGTAAAGTTGTTTTTTCGATAACAACGTTGTTAATTTTGTCATCTATTTTGAACTTAATTAAAGTTTTATTAAAAATTGAGGTTTCAAAAAATAAAATTAATTTTAAAGATGTATTTTTTATCCTAATTTTTCTTTCATCACCTTATTTATGGATTTTTGATATTTTAAGTGGTTTTGGGGCTTTTGCATTTGCAATATTAGTTTTAATTATTTTTGCATCTATTCAAAATAAAAACAAGAATAAACCTTAAACTTGAAACATTTTCTACACAAAAACACAAAAATATCTTATTCTGATTCTGGAACTGGAAATGCAATAATTTTGCTTCATGGATTTTTAGAAAATAGTTCGATGTGGGATTTTTGTATTCCAGAAATGGTGAAAACCAATCGAGTGATTGCAATCGATTTAATGGGTCATGGGCAATCGGAATGCATGGGTTACATTCACACCATGGAAGATCAAGCCGACATGGTTTTTGCGGTTACGCAACATCTAAAAATTAAAAAAGCAACCCTAATTGGACATTCCATGGGCGGATATGTGGCTTTAGCTTTCGCCGAATTGTATCAAGAAAATTTGAAATCTTTGGTTTTGATGAATTCCACTTCGTATGAAGACAACCCAGAACGCAAGAAAAATAGAGAACGCGCCATAAAAATGGTCAAAAAAGATTATACTAGTTTTGTGCGACTTTCGATTTCGAACTTGTTTAGTGTAACCAATAGAAAAATTCTTATCGATGAAATCGAAAACGTAAAACTCGAAGCCTTAAAAACACCATTGCAAGGAATTATTGCGGCACAAGAAGGCATGAAAATTAGAAAAGATCGTGAACAAATTTTGCAAGCATTAAAAATTCCAACTTTATTGATTTTGAGCAAAAAAGATCCCGTTTTGGATTATGAAGAAAATATAAAACAAATCGAAAACACAAAAATTCAATTGGAATCTTTTGCAGACGGACACATGAGTCACATTGAAAATCGAGAGGAATTGCTGAAGGTTTTAATGGCTTTTGTTAGCACTAAATAGAATGTAGATGATGCAGATTAAACGGATTTAATAATCCGTATTATCTTTATAATCTGTAGCGAAAGAAATAAATTATGGAAAACAATCAAATAATAGGATTTATTTTGGCAGTTTTAGTCGGAATTACACTCGGACTAATTGGTAGTGGCGGTTCTATTTTGACGGTTCCAATAATGGTTTATGTTGTTGGAATCAATCCTGTTTTGGCAACAGCCTATTCCTTATTTGTAGTGGGATCATCAGCTTTGGTTGGCGGCATGAAAAAAGTGAAACAGCAATTAGTAGATTTCAAAATGGTAATACTTTTTGGAATTCCGACTATTTTTTCGGTTTTTGTCACTAGAAAATATATTGTTCCATACCTTCCCGTAGAGATTTTTACTTTAAACAAATTTGTAATTACAAAACCTATATTTCTAATGGTTTTGTTTGCAGTTGTTATGATTTTAGCGTCGTTCACAATGATAAAATCCAGAAATGAAACCGTAAATGTAACCGAAAATCCAATCAAAATAAATTATTTTTTGATCTTGATCCTTGGTTTGGCAATTGGGCTTCTTGCAGGTTTAGTTGGTGCTGGTGGCGGATTTTTAATTATTCCAGCGTTAGTGTTTTTAACCAAAATACCTATGAAAACCGCAATTGGAACTTCGTTATTTATTATTGCTTTGCAATCATTAATTGGTTTTAGTGGCGATGCTGCTATTCAAACAAATATGGATTGGAAATTTCTTTTAACTTTTACTTTTTTTGCAATTATTGGAATTTTTATTGGAGATTATTTGTCTAAAAAAATCGATGGAAATAAACTAAAAATAGGTTTTGGTTGGTTTGTTTTGGCAATGGGAATTTATATTATCATGAAAGAATTAGTTTTTTAAATCCAAGATGAGCCAAGAAATGTTGTTAAAAAAATATAACAAGAAAAGTAGCCCCGATGAAAGGGAAAAACATTTTTAAATTGTCACCTTGAGCGCAGTCGAAAGGTTGGACAATTAAAAAATTTTTGGAATGACAGCGGGAGTGATGCTGATTAGAAATTGAATTTTCGGCTTCAAAATCAAAAAATTATTTTAATTTTACAAAAAAAATTAGATGAAAATAGAGCAAATATATACGGGTTGTTTGGCGCAAGGTGCTTATTATATTGAGAGTTTAGGCGAAGTTGCCATTATTGATCCATTACGTGAAGTCCACCCTTATTTGGATCGAGCTAAGAATGATAATGCCGAAATCAAGTATATTTTTGAAACACATTTTCATGCCGATTTTGTTTCGGGACACGTCACATTATCTGAACTCACAGGTGCTCCAATTATTTTTGGACCCACTGCAAATCCAAGTTTTGAATGTAAAATAGCAACTGATCATGAAGTTTTTACAATTGGTGAAATAACAATTACCGCTTTGCACACGCCTGGTCATACCATGGAAAGTACTTGTTATTTGCTAAAAGATAAATTTGGAAAAGACTATGCCATTTTTAGTGGAGATACACTATTTTTAGGGGATGTTGGGAGACCCGATTTAGCTCAAAAAGCAACCGAGATCACTCAAGAACAACTTGCTGCAACTTTGTTTCATAGTTTGCGCTCAAAAATAATGATTCTAGCAGATGATGTCATAGTTTATCCTGCTCACGGTGCTGGTTCGGCTCGCGGAAAAAACTTAAGTAAAGAAACTGTGGGAACTATTGGAAACCAAAAACTAACCAATTACGCACTTCGAGAAGACATGACAGAAATTGAATTTGTCGAAGAAGTTACTGACGGATTGTTACCTCCGCCAGCGTATTTTCCTAAAAATGTGAATCTCAACAAACATGGCTACGAAAACGTTCAATCTATCATAAACAAAAATCAAGCTTTGGACGCAAAAACTTTTGAATTGATTGCAAATGAGCGAGATGCATTGATTTTAGACGTTCGCCATCAAGATGATTTTTGTAAAAGTCACATTCCAAACTCCATTTTCATTGGTATAAATGGTCAATTTGCGCCTTGGGTTGGTGCTATGATTCTGGATATCAAGCAACCCATTTTGTTGGTTTGCCCTGTTGGGAAAGAAGAAGAAACTATAACACGACTATCGAGAGTTGGTTATGATAACACGCTTGGATATCTGAAAGGGGGATTTGAGACTTGGCAAAAAGATGGTTTAGAAACAGATAGTGTTTTGGGAATTATTGCTGACGATTTTGCAAAATTATCAAAAATCGAAAATCTAAACGTTTTTGATGTTCGAAAACCAGGAGAATTTAATAACGAACATGTTGAAATTGCACAATCGACTCCTTTAGATTTTTTGAACAATCATTTACCAGAATTCCCCAAAAATGATCAATTTTATGTACATTGCGCTGGTGGATATCGTTCCGTAATTGCGGTTTCGATACTCAAATCTCGGGGATTTCAAAATGTCATTGATGTTAAGGGAGGTTACGATGCAATTAAATTAACTGATATAAAAACTTCTGAGGTCACTTGTAGTACTGAAAAATAATATTTTTAAACTTTCTCTTGAAAAGGAATGTCTACATCCAAAATCTCTTCCAAAAGTAATATAATTTGATTCAAATAGTTATCCATAATTGTTTCATTGATTATCGAATTTGCAATTTTATCTTCTTTGTAAACGAAAGGTAAAAAACCAGCTTTAAGGTTTTTAAAAGAGATTATACCCGCTTCAACTAACTTATCTGAATTGTTTGAATACAAAAAAGCATACGCTAAAACCTGAATGATTTTATCGTTTTTTAGGTCTTCTTTGAGACCGTTCCAAGTTCTTAATGTGAGATTCCGAGCTTCAACCTTTCCTGTTTTATAATCAATAATTCTAACTATTCCGTTGCGTTCTTCTATTCGATCAACATTTCCTTTTATCAAAACTGGAAAAGGTAATTTATTATTTTTTAACGTTCTTTCAAAAGTTTGTTCTAAAGCCAAAATCTTTATTGAATCTCCATTTCTAATTGATTCTAGTTCCACTTTTAAAAAATTAGAAACGTTTCTTTTTGCCACCTCAAATGCCAAAAGATTACGCCCTTTTTTAATTTCACCTTCTTTATAAACCTCTTTAAATTGTTTTAAAACTTCTTCATCTAGTAACCTAATACAATTAGCAATATCAATTTCAGTTAAATATTTATCGAGCAATGGTCGATACAATGCCTCTAAACTTTTGTGGATAATGGTTCCTAAAGTGTTTAATGCAATGTTTTCTTCGACTTCTTCGACTTCTCGAATTCGAACTATTTTCTGAAAATAAAATTCAATTGGATTACGAATATAACTTGTTAATGCTGATGGCGAAAAACCAGTTTCGCAAATTTCTCTTAAACGTAACAACACGCTTTCGGACTTTGGAATTATAATGGGCTTATAGGCGATTTCTGGCAAAACTGCATTGTAAATCTCATGAGATATGTTATGATTTTTTTGTTTTTCTACTTCAAGTTGTGTAATAAATCTTGATTTTTCGCCACCGTCAAGCCCATCATTTTCTGTATTGTATAACAAATAAATATTTTTTGCTCGTTGCAACAAATGATAAAAATGATACGTGTAAATGGCATCTTTTTCTTTGTAAGTTGGTAAACCTAACTCTCGTTTCACATCATACGGAATGAAAGAATTTATTGATTTTCCAGCAGGAAACTTTCCTTCATTCATTGAGGTTACAATAACGGTTTCAAAATCTAACACGCGACTTTCCAAAACACCCATAATTTGCAAACCATTTAAGGGTTCACCTTCAAAAGAAACTTCTGCCAAGTCGACTATTTGTTTGTAAATGGCATATAAAGTTTCCGTTTTATCTATATTAGAATATTTAGAATAATAGTTGATGAGTTTATTTATGATTTTAAATATTGAAAAAACAAAAGCTTTTGTTATTTTATCTTCTTCGTTGTTGTTGCTTAAATTTTGTTTTGTAATTAATAATAATTTAGAAATGCTTTCTAAAACTTTAATCGAACTTGTTTCCCATTTTGAAAACAACAATTCAAAAAGTTCATTATGGTTTTCATTTAATTCTACTAATTTTTTGTGAGTTAGAAATGTGTAGTTATTTTTGTTAATTAACTGGACTATTTGTTTCGAATTTGAATAGGGTTCAATCAATGAATGTGTTAAAATATCCAAAACATCTTTGTAGTAAAAGACATAATTAACTACGTTCCTTGATAATGCATTTGTATGCATTTTAAACAGTTTTGCTATCAAAATTTGTGCAGGATTGTTCTTGCCAGAATAACCCATTGTGATATTTAATGCGCCAACCGATGCTGGCAAAGAGTACAATAATGGGACTAATAAATTTTCTTCACCTAACACAATTGCAACATTGTTGAGATTAGAATTAGGGTTGTGTGTCTTAATATTCTCAATTATGCTTCCAGCAATTTTGGCTTGACCAATAGTTTTTGGTGTTCCAATAACTTGTATGTTTTTGTTTTTAGTAAAATCATCTACAATCCATTCGAATGGATTTGATTTGTAATGCTTCCAATTTGTTTTAAATCGCCTCAAAAACAATCCTGCGTCATGATAAGGATCATTCAAAAAAGTTTGGTCAGCATCCCAATAAATTTCTGCTAAATCTTTTGAAATTAAGTATTGAATTATTTTTTCTTCGGCTGTATTTAGTGCATTGAATCCAGCGAAAACAAGCTTATTAGAAAGAATTTTTTTAGAATAATGTTCTAAATTATTTATGGCTTCTCTATAAATTAAACCTTGATATCCGATTTCATTTTTTAGTAAATGTTTATACAAAGATTGATAATAAATGGGGAGTAATTTCCAAAAATCAATATAATTTTCGAGTAGTTTTGTCTTGTTTTCTACTTCTATACCCCACTTTTTGATGTCTTCAATGTCTTTTAGATAAGATAGCACATGGTTTGGATCGAGTAAATATCGATCAATTTCATTAAAATCTTGTAGTAGCGTTTTTGCCCAATTAGCGAATAATTCAAATTCTTGTTGATTTTTCTTCTCTGTTATTGACAAATAGACCTCATAGAACTCAAATAACAATTCAATAGAATCAATTATCCGTATTTTTGAAATATCTTGAATAAAATCTTCAATTGCAATTATGTTAGGAGAAAAAATATTGCTTTCAACCTGATTTTTTAATGCTTCAATTAAAAAAATTTTGGCTCTTTTGTTTGGAAGAACAATTGTGGTATTTGATAAAATATGAGAATATTTATCAATTATTTCCTTTGCAAGTTTTTCTAAAAATGTTCTTTCTTTCATTTTATAAATATAAAAAAACGTCCCGATAAATCGGGACGTTTAAAAAATATTTTAGAAAGAAATTATTGAACTAATTTCACTTCAACTCTTCTGTTTGAAGCTTTTCCAGCTTTTGTTTTATTATCAGCAATTGGTTTTGTTTGACCATAACCTGTAGATGATAGTCTATCCGCAGAAATTCCATTGTTAGTCAAGTAAGTAACAACTGCTGCTGCTCTGTCTTGAGATAATTTCAAGTTTTTATCTGCTTTTCCAGAATTGTCAGTATGACCTTCGATGCTGAATTTTGCTGTATTGTACTCTTTCAATATCGCAGCAATTGATTCAAGAACTGGCATTGTTTGAGCTTGGAAAGTTGATTTTGCAGTATCAAATAAGATTGTTTTAGCATAGTCATTCAATTTTTTAATAACTGTATCATCAACTACTGGTACTGGACAACCATTGTTAGATGCTGGACCTTTAACGTCTGGACATTTGTCATCTTTATCAAGAACTCCGTCTCCGTCTCTATCTGGGTAAGGACATCCTGCATTATCTTTTGGTCCTTTAACCGTAGGACATTTGTCAGATTTATCAGTTACGCCATCACCATCAGAATCTGGACATCCATTCATTGCTTTTAAACCTGCAACATCTGGACAAGCATCATCTTTATCTTGAACTCCATCTCCATCAGTATCTGGACATCCTTGGAATTCAGGAAGACCTTTAACTTCTGGACAAGAATCGTCTTTATTTAATATACCATCTCCATCAGAGTCTGGACAACCTTTCAATTCTTTTGGTCCTTTGTCGTTTGGACAAGCATCATCTTTATCATAAATACCATCTCCATCAGTATCTTTTCCTCCAAATTTGAAAGTAAGACCAGCAAAATGCTGCATGTGTGTTGGTAAATTGTCAGCCATTCCTCTCATTGCTGTATCAGCAAAAGAATTTTTGTAGGATGATTGAAATGATAAACCTACCATCTCAGTGAACCAGATTGTTAAACCTAAACCTGCGTTAGCGGTTCCACCTTTTGCTTTATCACCTAACCAAGTGTATCCACCACCAATATGTACAGATGGCTCCAAAACTTTCCATTTCAATAAACTTCCGAAACTATATTTTAATTGAGCGTCAGCAGCGTAATAATTTAAATCTCCTGGATTTACTTCAACATATGCTGTACTTGGAGCGATTCTAGCAGGAACAAATTTAGTTAATTTGTTTACCGATCCAGTTACTCCAATTGAAAAATTAGAAGCGATATATCTGGTTACGTTTAAATAAGATACAGATGGAAGAATACTCCAGTATCTTTTAGCATCAAAATACTGCGAAAATTGATCAGCGATTTTAGAATCAGCGCTTACTCTACCGCCGTCTAATGCATTGGCTCCAAAAGTTATAGCCCATTTGTTGTCTGCGTCTTGTGCTTGAGAAGCTAGTCCTACAAACAATAACACTAAAACAAATAATTTGTTAAGATGTTTCATACTTAATTTTGTTAGTTTACAATAATTTATTTGTACAAAAATAGCATTAATATTCTAATTTCAAAACTAATTAGACAAAAAATACAAAATTTTCTTAATTTTTTGCTATTTTAAGATGTTCAATGACTTTCCAACCTTTGTAAATGCTTGAATTGCCTTGTCTAAATGCTCTTTTGAGTGTGCAGCAGAAAGTTGTACGCGTATCCTTGCTTTGTCTTTTGGAACTACTGGAAAAAAGAATCCAATAACATAAATACCTTCTTTTAACAATTCATTCGCCATTGTTTGTGAAAGTTTTGCATCATATAGCATAACAGGAACAATTGCAGAATCGCCTTCGACAATATCAAAACCAACTGATTTCATTCCTGCTTTGAAATAATTGGTATTCCATTCGAGTTGATCTCTAAGCGAAGTGTCTTTTTCTAGTAATTCGAAAACTTTTATTGAGGCTCCTACAATAGCTGGCGCTAGTGAATTCGAAAATAAGTAAGGCCGTGATCGTTGACGCAACAATTCAATAATTTCTTTTTTGGCAGTTGTGTAGCCACCCATGGCACCTCCAAGTGCTTTTCCTAAAGTTCCAGTTATAATATCAACGCGACCCATAACGCCTTTGGCTTCTGGCGTGCCTTTGCCAGTTGCGCCTATGAAGCCTGTCGCGTGACATTCATCTACCATAACCATAGCGTCATATTTATCTGCTAAATCGCAAATTTTATCTAACGAAGCTACAATTCCATCCATTGAGAAAACGCCATCTGTAACAATCAATTTGAATCGACACCCTTTTTCTGTTGCATCTATTAACTGTTTTTCAAGATCTTGCATGTCATTGTTGTTGTATCGATATCTAGACGCTTTGCACAAACGAACACCATCTATAATCGAAGCGTGATTTAACGAATCTGAAATAATACAATCTAATTCGCCAAGTAATGGTTCGAAAATGCCTCCGTTGGCATCGAAAGCTGCAGCGTATAAAATGGTATCCTCAGTTCCGTAAAACTCTGCAATCTTACGTTCTAAAGTTTTATGAATGTCTTGTGTTCCGCAAATAAAACGTACTGATGACATTCCGAATCCGTGAGAATCCAACGTATCTTTCGCAGCTTGAACCACTTCTGGATGTGATGATAATCCCAAATAATTATTGGCACAAAAATTCAGAACTGTTTCGCCATTCACAATAATTTCTGCTCCTTGTGGCGAAGTAATAATGCGTTCGTGTTTAAAAATTCCGTTTTCTTCTATTGTTTGAAGTTCGGTTCGCAAGTGTTGTTGGATTTTTCCGTACATATTTTAAGTTTCTTTTGTTTCGGGTTTAAATTTTCAAGTTCTAAAATCACAATTTATTACAAATTTACAACTTCAATTTGTTCTCTTATATATATGAGTGATTTTTTAACAACCGTATAACCCATTTTTTCGATTGCATTTTGATAATTTTCAAGTTGCAACTTGTATTTTGCTTGATGCAAACCTGTTTTATAATCCAAAAGTTGAACTTCCATATTTTTAGAAATGACCATTCGATCTGGTTTTATGGATTTTCCATCTTTTTGAATGATGGTTTGTTCATTCAAAACCTCAATATCTCCCATAAAACAGGTTGACAAATCCTTATGATTCACAATTTCTTGAATGCTTTTCTCTACAGCATTTTTTTGATGAATAGTTATTAATCCATTTTCGATGGCTTTTGTAATGGCTAAATCGACATCCTTTTTAGTTTTTATGAAAGATAAAATTTCATGAACAACATTTCCATATTCTATAGATTCCTGCTGATGTGTTCCCCACATCAATGATTCTCGTTGGGCAATTTTTATGTTCTTCGGATTTAAAACCTTAGAAACAACTGGAATTATTTTCGATGTATCGAGATGTTTTTCTGTTTTAGATAATTTCGATTTATCTCCAAATTCATATTCGAGCTGATGTTCATCAAATAAATTTTCTTTTATCAAATAATTAATAAAAAAACTGGACATATTATTTTTTCTTGGATTATCATCTTTATCCAAATTCAATGTCGAAATAATAAATAATTGCTCTTCGGCACGTGTTAATGCAACATACAAAACATTTATGTTATCTAACAATTCTTCTTGTTTTTTCTGATTATAAACCTCCAATGCTTCGTTACCAAAACTCTCAATTGCTTTCGAATTATCGATTAAAACTTTAGGCAACCCAAAAGTTTCTGAATCGGCACTAAGCCACAATTTTGATTTTGGTTTTCGATTATAATCTTCTTCTGCGAACGGAAAAATTACTATTGGAAACTCTAACCCTTTCGATTTATGAATGGTCATGATCCGAACTGCATTGGTGCCTTCTGGCGACGGAATACTGAATTTTTCTGAATTTTTATCCCAATAATTCAAAAAGTCGGAAATTCCTGCTTGGTTTTTGATGTCTCTTTCTAGAACAATGTCAAGGAAATATTGGACGTAAGCATTCCCCTCCCCAGCCCTCCTCAAAGAAAATGGAGTTCGATTCAAAAACTTTAAAACAATAATTTCCACAGCTTCATACAACGACTTTTTTCTAATATTTGAAAAAATTAAATTCACATTACAGTTTTCTAACCAATTTTCGAATTCAGATTCGATTTCTAGCGACATTCCTTTGGCAATAAAATCATGAATGGGTAATTCATTTTGAGCGTTTTCGGCCAGATATTGCAAGAAATTGGCTTTCGAATCTAGATCATTACTATTTTGAAGATATTTCAATAAATAAATTATCAACCGAACTTCAGTAGCATTTGCAATCATTAAGGTTTCTGACGATAAAAGCGGAATTTTTTGCTCAGTTAAATAATTGGCAATTGCAATTCCTTGGCTGCGTTTTCGAGTTAAAATTACTATATCTTTATATTCAAAACCTTGTTCCAAACAATTTTTAATTGTGTTTAATGCCGCCAAAACATATAAATCGGATTTTTCTAAATTTTCATCCTCAGTTTCGTCTTCAATATTTTCTAATTTTGGCAAAAATGAAATATTGACATAACCGCCAATTTTAGAATTAATTTCTTGCCGAACATGATTTTTATACAAATCTTGGTAATCTAAATTATCAAATTCTGATGACAAATTTTGAAAAAAACTGTTATTAAATTCGATAACTTTCGAATAACTACGATAGTTTTGATATAGCGGCGTAACCACTTTTTCTGGATTATTAAATGGGTTATTGTCTTTGCTTAAGGCAATAAATTGCTCCGCTTTGCCACCACGCCATCTATAAATAGATTGTTTAGGATCGCCAACAATCATCAAGGTTCCTTTTTCGCCATTAATTTCGCTTGAAGTGGCATTATCGATCAGCGGAATCAAGTTCAACCATTGCATTTCGGAGGTGTCTTGAAATTCATCGATAAAAAAATGTCGGTATCGTTCGCCCAAACGTTCATAAATAAATGGTGCGGGTTGGTTCTGAATTTCGTTGTAAATCAATGCGTTGAATTCTGAAATTGATAATACATTTTGTTCTTGCTGAATGTTTTTGAGTTTGTCGCTAATGGTATTTAACAACGAAAGTGGCGTAATATTTTTGAGAAATGCTTTATAGAAATCTTTTTTTTCGTTGTTGGTATATACTTTCGATAACAAATTCAGAATTTCTGGTAATAAGGCTTCAATTTGGAATTTGTCTTTAGCGGTTTTATTAATTGTAATTTCTTCAATCTCAACAAATTTATATTTACTGGCTCGAATGTCATTGTCTATAATAAATTGAAGATGATTGGGGAAAGTGCCTCGAGAAAACGATTTTAAATCAATGCTATTATTATTTATCAATTCTAATGCACTTGAAGCAAATGCGATATTTTTGGTTTCTAAAACTTTAACTTCGGCAGATAATTTAGTTTTTACATCAATAAAATCCTCAATTTTTTTATTCTCGAAATGTGAAATTTCGTTTCGGTTGTTTTCATTTAATATTAATCTACCCGTTTCGAGAATTTCTCTAGAAATATCCCACGATTTGTCATCGTCGGTTTTTTCCATCGTAAAATCGATGAGTAGTTTGGTCAAAACTTGGTCGTTTCCGGCTTCGGCAATGATGGCATCAACGGCTTCGGTTAATAAGTTTTCGGTGTCTAAAGAAACTTCAAAAGTCATGGGCAAACCCAAATCATGGGCGAACGCTCGAATGACTTTGTGTGTAAATTTATCGATTGTCGAAATATCAAATGCGGCATAATTATGAATAATATGCTTGATGATTTGTTGCGATTTGGTTTTAATTTCTGAAATTGAAAGCCCTAAAACTTTGGACAAATCGTGCATTAAATCCGATGCTTTTTGGCTTGGTTCGTCTTTGGTAAATTCGGACATACTGCCAACGATTCGCGATTTCATTTCGTGAACGGCTTTGTTGGTAAATGTTATGGCTAAAATATTTCTATACGCATCGTTTTGCTTTGCAGAAAGAATAATTTTTAGATATTCTTTGACCAAAGCATAGGTTTTTCCAGAGCCTGCCGAAGCGTCGTATATAGAAAATGATGGTCTTTGCATTCAATATTAGATTTAGTATATTAGATATTAGATTTCGAAATCTGATAAATAAAATTCAGCTTCGGTTCTTCGCCGTAATATTCAATTATTTGTTCCCCAATTTTGGTTGCGCCAATTTTAGAAATTGCGATTTGCGATCGAATGTTGTTTGCTCCAACTTCGAAAAGTACGTTTTCGAGTTTTTCGAAAGCGTGATTTATCATTAACGATTTCATGTTTTTATTAAAATGTTGTCCCCAAAATTTTCTTCCTATAAATGTATAACCAATTTTTATAGAATTAGTTTCTGTATTGAAATCATAAAATCGAGAACATCCAACAACTTCGTTGGTTTCCGAATCTAAAACCAATAATGCTCCTTTAGACAACATTGCACCTTCAAAATAGGTTTTGAAAACTTCTTTTTGATACCGATTTGGATTTGGGTGTTGTTCCCAAACCAATGGATCAGATGCTACTTCATACAATCGATCAAAGTCAGATTCTTGAAGCGGAACAAGTTGTACAATATCGTTTTTGAGATGAATGGGTTGAGTGTCCAGTTGCATTTTAAGAAAATAAATTTTATTTATGAAGAAATAGGAATTATATAACGATGTTTATTTCAATTTCAAAGTTAATTGATTATTTTTGAATAAAATATTTAATAATCATTAAAACCAAAAATATCATGGCTTTTGAATTACCACAATTACCGTATGCATATGATGCGCTCGAACCACATATCGATGCTCGAACAATGGAAATACACCATACAAAACATCATAATGCCTATACAACCAATCTCAATGCTGCAGTTACTGGCACGGATATGGAGGGAAAAAATATTGAAAACATTTTAATGAATTTAGATATGAAAAACGCTGCTGTTCGCAATAACGGTGGTGGTTTTTATAATCATAATTTATTTTGGACGGTAATGTCGCCAAATGGTGGCGGTTTACCAACCGGGGATTTAGCCGAGGCAATTGATCGTGATTTTGGAAGTTTTGATGAATTTAAAGCAAAATTTGCTAAAGCAGGAGCGACACAATTTGGGTCGGGTTGGGCTTGGCTTTGCACTCAAAAAGGCGGAAAATTAGATGTTTGTGGAACTCCGAATCAAGACAATCCGTTAATGCCAGAAGTTGGTTGTGGTGGCACACCAATTCTCGGAATGGATGTTTGGGAACATGCCTACTATTTGCATTATCAAAATCGTCGTCCCGATTATATCGAAGCATTTTTTAGAGTAATTAACTGGACAGAAGTTTCTAGACGATACGCTTTGGATAAATAGTTTTTGAAAAAGAATTTGTAGAATATTAGTTAAAAATTCTAATTTACCATCAAATTACAACCTCTAATATCCGAATTATCAAAACGTCCCAATATTTCGAAAGAATTGTTGGGATATTTTTTACCTAAATCTTGAGTTGCAATAAAACTACACGAATTGATGTTCGCCAAATCGATGACATTTATTCCGCCTGTTTTTCCATTATCGACATACGAAAGTGCATCTTCGG
>JAYWEG010000056.1:0-14747 GCA_043779445.1 Bacteroidota bacterium | reverse complement strand
TTATCAACTTTTTTTGTATTAAAAATTTCAGTTTTTCTTTTTGATGAAAAATCTACAATATCAACAGAATCAAGTTTTTTATTAAATAATTTCCCTGGTATTTTATAATCCTCGCTGGTAATACTACTTGAATATACTATTGTTTGATTTGTTTTTGCATTTTTCTGTACATAATAGGACTGCAACAAATCACTTTTTTTTGGAATTCCCCCAATACTATCTTTCAGTTTTTCGTACCTATTTAGGAAACTATATTCTTCTTGATTTTGCAATTGTGATGAAACTTTTCCTATCACTTGCATGACATGAAACTTGAATTGTTCATCATTATTTTTAAACGAAGAATTGAACCAATAAACTTGAACTAGTATTATTCCGATTAATGATATTGTCATTAAAAAAACTAATACTCTGAAAAAATACTTATTCATATAACAAATTTACAATTTTAACATATAAATCAGGAATACATTAACCAAAAATTAACAATAAAAACAAAAACTATTAATTTGATAAAATTTTAAGAATTTCTAGGGCTTGAGATTTAGCAATCTCAATGTTTAAATTTTGAATTACAAAATCACTTTTTTCTAATTTTTGCTCATCAGACCATTGATTTTGAATCCTTTTTTGAACCTCATCGCGGGTACATTTGTCTCTAATCATAATTCTCTTGATACGATCTTCTATAGGAGCAACAACTGTAATTGTAAAATCGCATTTTGTATAAGCTCCCGTTTCAAACAGAATTGCAGATTCTTTGATTATAAATTTTGAATCAGAATGTTTTTGCAACCAATTTTCGAAATGTTTTTGAACCGCAGGATGAATGATTTTGTTAAGTTGATTTAGTTTAGATTTATCATCGAAAACTAATGTTGCAAGTTTTTTTCGATTTAAAATATGGTTTTCAAAAATTTCAGAACCAAAAATTTCTTTAATTTTAGCAATAATCTCGGGTTCGTTAGTTATTTTTTTTGCTTCGTCATCTGCAATGTAAACTGGAATTCCAAAAGCTGCAAAATAATTAGAAACTGTTGTTTTTCCTGAGCCAATTCCGCCGGTGAGACCAATAATTTTTGGAAGTTTCATTTTTTAGATTTTAAAAAATAATTCAGGAAAAGCAATTTCGGGTTTCTGATTCAATAATTTTATTTTAACAAATGATTCTAAAAACCCAAAACCATATCCAAAAAATTGTTTCCAAACTGCAATTACAGATAAAAACCCAACTATTATATTTTTATTTTGAATACTGGAAACTATAAAAATGAAAACGAAATAGCCAAAATAAATTTTTAACAAAATATCATATAAAAAAATCGATAATAATAATGCAAGAAAAAACCCAATCACAAAAATTGAAGGTAAAAAATAGGTTATTTTAGCAAAATTTGGATGCCACGAATTGAGTATTGGACGTGCTTTTCCGAATTTTTTGACTTGTAACGAAAATTTATCCCAATCGATTCTGCGTTTATGATATACAAAAGCTTCTGAAATTAGTTTCGATTTAAACCCTAAATCCCAAAGCCTAATCGACAAATCTGGATCCTCGCCAGGATGAATATTCGAAAAACCTTTTGAATCCAAAAATGCTTTTTTTGATATTCCCATATTGAAACTTCTAGGTTCAAACTTTGAAATTTTTTCTGAACCACCTCGGATTCCGCCAGTTGTCAAAAAAGAGGTCATTGCAAAATTAATTGCCTTTTGCGTGTTCGAAAACGATTTGTCAGCTTTGTCTGGACCTCCAAAAAAATCAACAAAATCAAAAAGTAATGATTTGGAAACTTCTGATAAATAGTTTGATGGAATGATGCAATCGGAATCAAAAAGTATAAAATAATCTCCTTTTGCAAGATTCATTCCGAAATTACGAGAATCTCCTGGTCCAGAATTATACTTCAAATAATATGAAATGTTTAGTTTGTTTTTATATGAATCCACAATTTGTTCACAAGGAACTGTAGATCCATCTTCGATAATCAAAATTTCGAATTTTCCGTTATAATCTTGAATAACTAAACTTTCCAACAGTTCACGGATTTCGTTTGGGCGATCAAAAACGGGGACAATTATAGAAAAAAACATTCGTGAAGTTTGGTTTATTTTTTTACAAATATAAACTATATATAAAAAAACCACCAACTTTCGTTGATGGTTTTAGTCAAAATATTTTAAAAAATTTATTCTTTGATCACTTTGATAGTTTTGATTTGATTATCTGCTACAACTTTCACCATGTAAGTTCCTTTCGCAAGACTAGACATATCAATATTGGATTCGTTTGCATTGATCGTTTTATTTAAAACAACTTGCCCAAGCATATTCATAACCTCAACTTTATCAATATTTTGAGTATACGATAGTCTCAAGATATCCACAACTGGATTTGGATAGTAAGAGAATCCTTCGTTGTTGAACGATGTTGTTGGCAAAGAAGCATCATAGGCAGAAATTTTGAATGCTCCAGTTCCAGGTGTTCCAAAACTACTATTATCATATTGCCAAACAGCAACTTTTAAGATACTTCCTGGAGTTTGACCTGTTAATACCACTTTAGAAAAGTTACCATTTCCAGCATCATCATCACAACCAACGGAGGTTAATGTTCCTGCACAAGTTCCCGAAAAAACACTCATAACCGTATCTGATACTGTCGATGTTCCAACAGGGTTTGGAGCATCGGTTTCTAAAGTTAAGGTCCCACTAGCTGGAACTGTTACTGAAAACCAAACATCTGCAATAGTTAAACCTTGACAAGTTGCTACTAAACCAGCCGTTGTAGTGGCACCACTACTTGTTGAGGTTATCTCATTTGAAGCAAAAGTCCCTCCAACTGTTAAATTAGTTGCAGTAGTACAATCGTCGTTTACTGGAGGAGGAATAATTACAACTGTACCTACACAAACGTTGAAAGTGGCTGTTTGAGGGGTTGCAGAATAAGAATACACTCTTATATAATACGTTGATCCAATTGTTAAACCAGTTTCTGTTCCAGTATCTGCATCTCTGCATGAAGCAGGAACTAAAGTTAAAGTTGAGCAAGTTCCTGAATATAAAGAATGATACATATCTGTAAAACCTGAAACATTAGTTAAACTTATTGCATGAGAAGTTTGAGTTGCAACAAAAGAAAACCAAACGTCATCATTTGCATTTCCAAAACAAGTTGTATTAGGTACAGCAGAGGCTGTAGCACCAAGAACAGTTCCTGCAGTTGAAGTTGTGCAAGTTAATAAAGGATTAACAGTTACAGGCAAAGCAGTTGAACACTCATCATTTGATGGTGGAATTGGCAACGTAGTAAAACTTCCAGACGACCAAGTGCTTGTTAAACTTGCACTACATTTAGACCTTACCCAATAATAATAGGGTGTATTTGCTGACAATCCTGTCAAACTTTTTGTGACAACTCCAGCTGCAATACTACCAGTAGGAATAGTTGTTGCAATTGGTGCAGTATTTGTAGTAGACAGAAAGTATTCATACCCATTTGCAGGGGCAGAAGCAGGTGCTGTCCAAGAAATAGTTGCTGTAGTTGTTGTTATTGCAGATGAAGTTAATATTGTTGGGTTAGCACAGGCAGGTACAACCTCTACGATAACCTCATCTATAAAAATATTGTTACCATAGGTGCTAGTTCCTAAAATTGATATAAATCCTGCACCTGTAGGAGTACCTGAAACATTTAATGAATAGTCATACCAACCATTTGATGCAACAACTGGTGCCAAACCTAATGCTCTATTTACAGTTCCTAAAAGTGTTCCTCCAACAGAAGTTGCAGTTGTATTATAAAATACTTCTATTTTGTCTGCGAGTGTTGGATATGCTCCGTCTCTATACATTTTTAACGTTACTCTATAAGATGCTCCAGCAAAAGCAATTGAAGGTGAAGTTAAATCATATTGCTCAACACCTACCCCTGGGTTTATATTATAACTATTAAACCTTGCAAAACCTGCACCTGCAGCAGGAACAGTAGTAGGAGATGTTCCTGTAGTGACTCTTGTCCAACCAGCATTGGTGGAAGTTCCTACAGGATGAGCTACAGTCCAATTTAATGCTGTATCAAAATTTTCTGATAATAATACTTGAGAATTTGCATTGAAAAAAGATGCAAACAAAAGTGTTATTAATAATGTAATTTTTTTCATGATTTTAAATTAAAGTTATTAAAACGTAAAGTTACACTTTTAAAATCTAATTATTTCATAAAAAATTCATTTTTCTTAACTTTTTAATACAATATATGTGAATTTAACAAGTAAATCGTTAAAGTGTATAAAAAAACCGTCAAAGGAGTTGACGGTTCTTTAAATAAAAAACTATAATTTTTAATTACGTGATACTTGGTACTCCAACCATTTCATTTGCTTCTGATTTGTAATCTACACCAGCAAACCCAAACCCAAAAAGGTTATGAAAATCATTTCTGTATCCTTCGATGTCACCAATATCAGGTAAATTTTCTGTGGTTGCAGTTTCCCAAAGTTTGGCAATTTCAGCCTGAATTTCAGGATTTAATTCCCAATCGTCAATTCGAATTCGTCCTTGTTCGT
Organism: Bacteroidota bacterium; assembly: GCA_043779445.1. Classification (GTDB taxonomy): domain Bacteria; phylum Bacteroidota; class Bacteroidia; order Flavobacteriales; family Flavobacteriaceae; genus Flavobacterium. Next base: position 10,179 of record JAYWEG010000056.1, on the reverse strand, counting down.
CCAGAGCTATTGGTTTGCCTGTATACAATCTTTGGCTATACAAACGTTGAATTTGCTCAATGCAACCTTCATGCGTTCCTTGAGCTTTCATTATTTTATACAATAACGAGATGTATAAAGGTATCACAGGTATTGCAGAACTTGCTTGCGTTACTAATGCTTTATTTACAGAAACATAGGCTCTACCGTGAATATTTTTTAAAGAATCTGTGATTGAAAAAGCGGTGGCCTCCATATCATCTTTAGCACGACCAATAGTTCCTTTTCTGTACACGGCTTCGGTTAGGGAAGAGCCAATATAGGAATAGGAAACTGTTGTAAAACCTTCTGACAATAGATTTTCTTTTTGCAAGGCATCAATCCACATTTTCCAATCTTCTCCACCCATCACAATTACTGTATTTTCGATGTCGTCGCCCTGGCAAGGTGCAATAGATATCTCAGAAACTTTACCCGAATGAAAATCTACCGTTTTGTTGGTATAGGTTTCTCCGATTGGTTTCAAAACCGAACGATGCAAAACACCCGTTTTTGGATGTGTTCTCACTGGAGATGCTAAACTATAAATAACCATATCTATTTGACCTAAATCTTTTTTGATTAAATCGATAGTTTGTTGTTTAATCTCGTCTGAAAAGGCATCGCCATTAATACTTTTTGCATATAAACCTGCTTTGTTTGCGGCTTTTTCAAAAGCAGAAGAGTTATACCAACCTGGTGAGGCTGTTTTACCTTCTGTTGGTGGTTTTTCGAAAAAAACTCCAATAGTTGCAGCATCTGATCCAAAAGCACTTGTGATTCTGGATGCTAAACCAAAACCAGTTGAGGCTCCAATAACGAGCACTTTTTTTGCTCCGTTTATGGCTCCTTTTGATTTGATGTAGTCTATTTGATTTAAAACATTACGTTCACAACCATCTGGATGTGCCGTTGTGCATATAAATCCTCGCATTCTTGGTTCGATAATCATTATTTAGATATTTTGGATTGTTAGATATTTTAGATTTTTAGACTTTTTTAGATTGTTAGACTTTTTAGATTTTTAAACTCATACTATTTTTCAAAAATAATAATTCTAATTAATCTAATGGTCAAATTGTCTGAAAATCTATTTTAATAAAGCTTTCGCATGATTCAATGCAGATTCTGAAATGTTTTTACCCGATAGCATTTCGGCAATTTCAGAAATGCGTTCTTCGTTTGTCAATAATTTTAATTCAGATATGGTGCTTTCGCCTTGCGTAGTTTTATATACTTTGTAATGCTGATTGCCTTTCGCCGCGATTTGTGGCAAATGGGTTATGGCAAAAACTTGCATGGAATCGCACATTTTTTTCATTATTTCTCCCATTTTATTTGCAATTTCACCCGAAACTCCTGTATCGATTTCATCGAAAATTATGGTTGGTAGTTTTGAATATTCTGCTAAAATGGCTTTCACAGCAAGCATGATTCTTGACATTTCGCCACCCGAAGCCACTTTTTTCAACAATCCAAAATCGCTTCCTTTGTTGGCCGAAAATAAAAAAGAAATTTCATCTTTACCGTTTGATAAAAATTGTTCTTTTTGAAAAAGTTCGATTTTAAATCTTGTATTTGGCATACCAAGTTGTTCCAAAATAGCAATAATTTTTTCTGATAAAACTGGAATTGCTTTTTGTCTTTTTTCCGAAATTGATTTGGAAAGCTCATTCAAACTAATTTGAATTTCCGAAACAATTTGCTCGCCTTTTTTGATTCTGATTTCTAAATCGCCAACTGCAACAGCTTTGTTGTCTAGTTCGTTTTGAATAACCAATAACTCATCGATAGATTGAACTTGGTGCTTTTTTTGAAGATTGTAAATATTTTGTAATTTTTGATTTGTAAGTTCTAATTCTTCGGGATTGCTGAATAATTGATCTGATGTTTGTTCTATTTCGTCTGAAATGTCATCAAAATCAATCAAAATACTGTTAATTCTTTCAAGAAATTCACTGTATTTTGTAGAAAATGCTGCGATTTTTTGTAGCGAATTTTTAATCTCTCGTAGGCTTTGCTTCACTCCTATTTGCTCTTCATTGGCAAGTTGCATGGATTTATCTAGATTCTCTTTAATGAGTTCTACATTGTTCAAGGTTTCGAAGTTGCTTTCGAGTATTTCTTGATCTCCAGAAATTAGTTTTGCTGACAACAATTCGTTTAACAAAAAATTATTATAATCTTGTTCTTTGAGTGCATTTGCTTGATCAAATATCAATTGATCTAAAAGTGTTTTTGCTTTTTTGTATTCTTTGAGTTTTGAACTGTACTTATTCACAATTTCCTGATTTCCTGCAATTGCATCAATGATCTGAAACTGATATTCTTCGTTTGATAATTCTTGGGTTTGATGTTGCGAATGAATATCGATTAAAAATTCGCTCAAATCTTGAAGTTGTTGCAAATTTACAGGACAATCATTGATGAATGCACGTGATTTACCCGTTGGTAAAATTTCACGTCTAATGATTGTTTTGTCTTGATAATCGACATCATTTTCGTCAAAAAATGCCTGAAGATTATATTTCGAAATGTTAAAATTAGTTTCGATGACGCATTTTTCATCTTTATTTTTTAGAGAAGACAAATCGGCTCGCTTTCCTTGAATGAGCCCTAATGCTCCTAAAAGTATCGATTTTCCTGCACCAGTTTCGCCAGTTATGATAGAAAATTGATCTGAAAAATCAATATTGAGTTTTTCTATGAGAGCGAAATTTTTTATGGATAACGACGTGAGCATTCTATGGTTTTATTGATATAATTAGTTCGATATTCTTGTGGCCCTAGCCCCGATAGTAGTGAAAATCCTTTGTTAGCGATTTTTTATCGCAAACAAAGATTGAAGCGAATAGCGGGAAATAGCTCCAAAAAATTAATTTCGGATGGTGTTCCATTTTGATGAATTCATGGGCGAAAATCGGTTTATGTTTTCTATTAATTCTTTCATATCAACGTTTGCGCCTCCAGAAAATATGGATACAATTTCATCTGATTTTGCATCAAAAAACAAGCGAGATAGCAATGAATTTGGTCTGGATTCGTGAATGACTCTAAACTCATTTATGGCATAAGCAATACGTTCTTTTGCGTTTTTTTGGTTACTTTCCATGAGATCCATTCCAGATAAATGGTAGTCGAACATCATGTCACGATAAGCAACAAAATTATTCGAGAGCATGTCGTTTATCATAAAATAGCGACACAAAGGTCCGTCGCCTTGCACCCAACCCTTGTAGCCACTGCCTTGCGCAAGATTTACAATGTTTTGTGCTTGTTCTAAGGCTTTTGATCCTCCTTGTTTAGCAAATGTGTCTTTGTCGGCGCCAATAATTAAATTGGCATAAAACGCCACAATTGAAAGTAGATTATTATCGAAAGTGAGTGGATTGTATACAAAATTTTCGAATTCTATATATTTGAATGTTAGATTTTTATCATTTATATTAAGCACTGGAGAGGCATATGTCGAATTATAAATAGTTCGAGAGGATTGTATTTGAAATGTTCCAGAAATAACATCTGATTCATATGAATCTACAACTATTGTCATGGCACAACTAATTTTTTCGTTTGGTTTATAAACCTCAGAAGTCCAAATTGTTTTGTTTATAAATTCATTTAGTGAGGTTTCGAGTGTTTTAAATACTTGTTTATTGGTAGTTCCTATTTTATCTGAATTGACTCTAACGATGCATTTTAGTTCTTGTGAACTAGCAAAACCAAAACAGAAAAAAAGAATAATAAGAAATTTATTCATTATAATGTTGAATTACTTTGTTGATGATATCTACTGCAACGAGTTCTTTCGATTTTAATTGCATAGATTCGATTTTAAATTCAGAATCTATTAAGGTTATCTTGTTTGTGGGCTTTCCAAAACCTGCACCTTGATCTTGCAATGAATTTAAAACAATCAAATTTAAGTTTTTTTTCTGGATTTTTTGCTTTGCATTTTCAATTTCATTTTCGGTTTCGAGGGCAAAGCCTATCAAGAATTGATTTTTTTTAATCGCTCCCAAAGATGCCAAAATATCTTTTGTTTTTTCTAATTCGATGGTTAGACTTGATTCGACTTTTTTAATTTTATGTATCGCAACGTTCTTGGGTTTGAAATCTGCAACAGCCGCGGCTGCAATGGCTACATCTACCGAATTGAAATGTAAATGACAAGCGTCATACATTTCTTGAGCAGAAACTATGGGAATAACTTTTATGGATGTATTTGAAACTTTGCAATGCGTTGGACCAGAAATCAAAATAACTTCTGCTCCCAAGTTTGCTGCACAATTTGCAATATCAAATCCCATTTTTCCCGAAGAATGATTCCCAATAAATCGCACTGGATCAATAGCTTCGTAGGTTGGGCCAGCAGTTATAAGAATTTTTTTATTTTTGAGTGGTAATTTTTTTTCTAAATCGGCTTCGAGAAATGCAACTATATTTTCTGGCTCTGCCATGCGTCCTTCGCCAGAAAGTCCGCTTGCTAATTCGCCAATTTCCGCAGGAATTATAATGTTTCCAAAATCTTGTAGTGCTTTAAAACTTGCTAAGGTTGATGGATGCTTGTACATGTCCAAATCCATAGCTGGAGCAAAATATACTGGACATTTTGCAGACAAATAGGTTGCGATCAATAAATTATCACAATTTCCATTGGACATTTTAGACAATGTGTTTGCCGTTGCTGGAGCAATTACCATCAAATCTGCCCAAAGTCCCAATTCTACATGATTGTTCCATTCTGCATTTTTTTCATCGTCATTATAGAAACTAGAAAAAACTGGATTTTTAGATAGTGTAGATAATGTTAATGGCGTTATAAAATCGACTGATGCAGGTGTCATGACTACTTGTACATGCGCACCTGCTTTTATAAATAATCGAACTAATGATGCAGTTTTATAAGCAGCAATTCCACCAGATATTCCTAATAAAATTTTTTTATCTTTTAAAACTGACATACTATGTATTTAGTATTAAGGATTTTAGAATTAGGATTCTTAATGAAAACTAATTAGTTTGTTCCTTCTCTGTGATAGATTTTGTCTTCTAACCATTCTTGCACGGCAAGTGCGTGAGGTTTTGGTAATTTTTCGTAGAATTTCGAAACTTCGATTTGCTCTTTGTTTTCAAAAACTTCTTCTAAACTATCATTATATGTGGCAAATTCTTCTAATTTTTCTGTCAACTCTTTTTTGATTTCAGAATTAATTTGATTTGCTCTTTTGGCCATAATGGTTATCGCTTCATATACATTTCCCGTTGGTTCTTCGATAACACTTTTGTTATACGTAATTGTGTTTACTGGAGCATTTGTCTTTTTTAAATCCATGACTTTTTTTTAATTAGAAAATTTTTGTAAATCTTTGTTTATTGTTTCCAACATTTTATCGGCTTTCGGTTTGAATTGTGAATCTGCTTTGAATTTGATTAAATTATTATAAGCACTTAATGATTCTTTGAGACGATCTTGCATTTTTGAAGGAATACTATTTGTAGCCAATTTGTATGCAGAATCTAATCTATAAAAAAGGGCTTCTTCTTTGTAGGGTGTTCCTGGGAAATCAACTATAAAATTTTCGAAAGCAACTAATGCTGATTTAAAATCTGAGATTTGATTGTACTGTTTTGCAATTTCAAAAGATTTTCTTTCGAGTTTTTCACGCAACATTTTCACATCTGTATTTGCATCTGATAGATATTTCGATTCTGGAAAAGCATCTATAAAACTTTGCATTTTTTCGATTGCTTTTTCGGTATCGGCTTGATCTAGCGAATACGTGGGCGAAAGTAGACTAAAACTTTTTGCACCTAAAAACTTTGCTTCTTCAACATGTTCGCTTTTTGGGTAGCTAGACACGAACTTTTCTAGTTGATATCCAGCTGAGTAATATTGCTCGGAGTTGTATAAAGCCATTGAATACATATAAAACATGTTTTCGGACTGCGGTTTTCCTTTAAATTCAGGAGCAATTTGCTCAAAAAGTTTTATTGCTTTTGAATATTTTGTTTTGTTATACATCTTTTCTGCTTCAGTATATTTTACTGATAAATCTTGTGATTTATATGCCTTTTGATAAGAGCTACAAGATGATAACAAAATAGTAAAAGCAAATATTGATAAAAAATATTTCATTTATATGATTTTTGTAGATTTGAAATTTTATTTACAAATCGGTTGCAAATTTAGGTATTAATTAGTTATTAAAAAATATTATTTTAAAGGAAAACGATTTGAGCTTCTTTGGATTATAATGTTTTTACAAAATTATTAATTCTCAAAGCTAAATCTTCATTTACATTTACTAATGGCAAACGAACTGTATTTTCTGATAGTCCAAGAATTTTGTGAATTTCTTTGACTCCTGCAGGATTTCCTTGTTCGAAAATCATGTCGATGCTTTCTGCTAATTGATAATGAATTTTGTAGGCTTCATCTACTTTTTTGTTTAATCCCAAACGAACCATATCCGAAAATTGCTGCGGAAATCCTTCACCAATTACCGAAATAACGCCACTTCCGCCAGCCAAAATCATAGGCAGAGTAATCATGTCATCGCCAGAAATTACTAAAAAATCTTTTGGTTTTTTCTCAATTAATTTCATGGCTTGAACAATGTCTCCCGCGGCTTCTTTGATGGCCACTACATTTTTGAACTCTGTTGCTAGTCGAATCACTGTAGATGGTAACATATTGCTAGATGTTCTTCCTGGAACATTGTATAAAATTACCGGAATTGGAGATGCTTCTGAAATGGCTTTAAAATGTTGATAAATTCCTTCTTGGGTTGGCTTGTTATAATATGGAGAAACAGATAAAATGGCAACAAACTCCGACAAATCTCTAGTTTTTAATTCTTGAACTACTTTGTGAGTGTTATTTCCGCCAACTCCAAGTACCATCGGAAGTCTCGAGTTGTTTGCTGCAATAACGGTTTGAATCACCAATTCTTTTTCATCTTGATCTAAAGTAGCGTTCTCTGCCGTAGTACCCAGAATTACCAAATAATCTATTCCGTTATCGATTTGATAATTTACGATTTTTTTTAACGATTCGACATCTACAGAAAAATCTTTTTTGAACGGTGTTACGAGAGCAACGCCAGTTCCAATGAGTTGTTTCATGTTATATTTTTTTTAAAATTTTTAAATATTTAAATAATTCTGAATTGAAAATTTTGAAATTATCAAAATTCGTATCAATCATAAAATGATTTAATTCTTTTTCTATTGACGAAAACCCAACTTTGAAATGTGCTTTAGATTTGAAAGTAAGCCACTTTAGTATTGGTTTTTCAAAGTAATAATAACTAATCAACAAATCGAAAGGCTCATTAATGAAATCATTGATGACAGCTTCCGAAAACTCTCCCGAACTATTTATATGTTTTTGTGTAAATGTTGGTTGCGAAAAAACTTCCTCTTTTTTGATTTTATCTCTAAAAACGATTACTTTTATTTTGTCTTTCGAAATTCCTTGCAAAACAATTTCGCTAATTAGTTTGTCTTTTTCTAAAAAATAGGTCTCATCAACAATCAAACCAATTGATTTTATGCTACTTGCACTTGAATTGCAGGAAACGGAAACAAGATTTTTCTTGAGTAATTTTTTTAGTGATAATTCTTTTATGTAATTTAAAAACATACTACTTTTACTTGAATAACAAATCTACTAAATTAGTTGCAATTCCGATGGTAAAACTAAAAAACTATAACTTGAGATTGAAACATATTGTCATATTCTTAACATTTATTTTTTTTGTGTCTTGTGCAGAACAAAAAAACTATGTTTCTAAAGTCGAAGGCAAAAAAATTCCGGTAACCGAAAAAATTTCTCAAAATAATGATATCGATAACTTCATTAAACCCTACCGCGATAAGATCGATAAAGACATGAGCGAAGTTTTGGCTTTTAACCCAGAAACTTTAGACAAAAGTGGGGTTTGGCAATCGAATATTGGGAATTTAATTTCGGATGTAACTTTGCAGCGAGGCAATTTGGTTTACAACAAGCGATTTAATAAAAACATAGATATTTGTATGCTAAATCATGGCGGAATTCGATCTATTCTTCCGAAAGGAAATGTTACCATGAGAACGGCTTTTCAGATAATGCCTTTTGAAAATAGTCTATTTATCATGGAATTGAAAGGCGAGCAAATTTTAGAAATGACAAAATACATTATTGCGGAAAAAAAACCGCATCCTCTTTCTGGACTGACATTTACTATTGATAAAAACAAGTTGCCAACAACTATTTTAGTTCAAGGCAAACCATTGGAAATGGAGCGAATATATAATGTAGCGACTTCTGATTATCTTTCGAATGGAGGAGACAAAATGGATTTTTTTAAGAAAAATTTAGGAAGTCATGATCTAGATTATAAATTACGGAATATTTTGATTGATTATTTCAAAGAAGTGGACACTATTATTGTGAATAAAACACCGAGAATTCTACAAGAATAAAAATGCTAAGGTTAAGAAAAATATTAAGATTAATTTGAAAAAACAAATTATGAAAAGAAGAGATTTTATACAAAAAACAGCTGCAAGTTCCGCTTTTTTAACACTTGGCGGATTGTCATTGAGTAGTTTTGGGACTTTGAATTCAAAACATATTACGATTTTGCACACGAATGATGTTCACAGTTACATTGACCCATTTCCTGCAGATGATCCTCGAAGTCCCAACATGGGTGGCGTGGCTCGACGTGCGGCTTTAATTGAAACAATTCGCAAAGAAAATCCCAATGTTCTGCTTTTGGATGCTGGCGATATTTTTCAAGGAACTCCATATTTTAACTATTATGGCGGTGAACTGGAGTTTAAACTCATGTCGATGATGAAATATGATGCTTCGGCAATTGGAAATCACGATTTTGATAATGGTTTAGAAGGTTTGTACAAACAATTACCACATGCTAAATTCGAATTTTTATCTGCTAACTACGATTTCAAAAACACGGCTATGGATGGTTTTGTAAAGCCTTATAAAATTTTCACTATTGATGGAATCAAAATTGGAGTTTTCGGACTTGGTGTGGAATTGGCTGGTTTGGTAGATAAAAGAAATTACAAAGAAACCGTTTATAACGACCCATTATCCGTTTCGCAAGATATGATTCGGATTCTCAAAACAGAACAAAAATGTGATTTGGTAATTTGTCTTTCGCATATTGGTTATGATTATAAAGGAGAACCAAATCGAATTTCTGACCTTAAATTAGCAACTTTGACAAAAGATATTGATTTGATAATTGGAGGACACACACATACTTTTTTGGATAAACCTACGGTTTTGAAAAATTTAGATAACAAAGATGTTTTAGTCAACCAAGTGGGATGCTATGGAATCAATGTTGGCAGAATTGATTTTTATATTGAAAAAGGAAAAGATTATGCTACAAAAGGTAGAACCATTGTGGTTTAGGATATAATTCCAGAAGTTTTTAAATTTTTTGTAACTTTCCTAAAAATCATATATTTTACTACAAAATAGTAAGACGCTAATTTGCAAATAAGGCTCAAATATTTTAGTAACGCTACAAACAAGATATATTTGTAGATGTGAAACGATAGATACATTATCACAAAACAAATGCAAGTAATGACAAAATATAAATTCGCCTTAGATTTTGTATTCCCATAATTATAAAAACCTATAGAACAAATTAGTGAAAGTATAATTGCTGAAACAAATATTACGCTTGCAAGTATAAAATTCGATTTATACATGAACACAAAAATTGGAATATGTAATCCTTGAACAACCAAAAAAACAAGTACAGAAAGCCAAAATATTGGAACACTTTTTTTAGATTTATCGATGTCTTGAATTACAAAAAAGAGTAAAATTAAATGACTACAATTTAATGTAATTCCTAATAGTGTATTCAAGTTTTTGAGGTCTAAAATAATAAAAATATCCACTAAATAAAAAAGAAAAAGCGATAATACAAAAAGATAATTTACTTTTTTTGTTTGATCAAAATAGTAAAAAATAATAATTGGAAAAATCATTGTTTTAGCAACTAAAAAAAGTGTTTCCTTTTCTAATACTGAGCCAATTAGACATAAAATACTACAAATCAAAAACAAAAAAAGTAAAATAACAGTATGTTTCATTTTTTTAAATTTTTATTGCTTGATAGTTTT